>NZ_JBMNDS010000004.1:0-222326 GCF_052543295.1 Streptomyces sp. SAS_270 | reverse complement strand
CTTCCTGAGAAGGGAGCCCCCATCGCCGTACGACCTGATCCCGCTAGTCGGCGTCCTCGCTGTCGATGCCCAGGCCCGGGAGGAGGCCCGGGAGGAGCGGGGGCAGGGTGACGTCCGGCTCGGGGGTGGTGCTGTCGCTGCTTGAGGGGGACGAGCTGGTGTCGTCCTTGGGCGGGTCGAGGAGGCCGCCCGTGTTGCCGCCGAGGAGGCCGTCGCTGTCGCTGCCCGAAGTGGACGGCTTGGGCTTGCCGCTGCTGTGCGTTCCGGTGGCGGAGCCGCTGGTGGCGCTGGGCTCCGGTCGGTCCGTGCCGGAGGAGCCGGTGGACTCCTCGCTCCTGCCGCGGTGGCGGCCGGTGCCCTCCGGGGAGGTCGGCTGGGGCAGCAGCGAGCGCAGCGGCTCGACTTCCTCGTCTATGGCGGCGAACACCGACGAGACCTGCTCGCTGACGTCACCGAGCTGGACCGGCAGCCGGTCGCGCAGCGTGCCCCAGGCTTGGCGGTGCGACTGGGAGAACGCGGAGAGCGCCTGGATCGGGCCCAGGGAGCCGTCCCGCTCGTATGCCTCGTGCAGCAGCCGGTGGCCCTCGGAGGCATCGTGCTGCATGCCCGACAGAGCGCGGCGGATCTCGCCCAGGGACTCGTGGTCCAGGTGGCCGGAGCGGCCGCGTTCCATCAGCCGGCGTGCCTCGCTCAGCCGCGTCGAGGCCTGGTCGAGATACACCTCGCCGCGGTCGCTGTCGCCGTGGGCCAGGCCCAGCTTGATGTCCTCCATGCCGCGCTTGAGCCCGTAGAGCGAGTCACCGGGGAGGGCGTCGGAGCTGGCAGCGGCTACGCCGCCGAAGGCTCCCGCGGCCACACCGATGGAGAGCCCGCCCGCGGCGAGCCCCTTCGACAGCCGGGACCGTGGTCGCAACTTCCCGAGCCCGCTCGCCCGGTGCGTGCCTCTGCCCCGATGGGACCGCTGCTCGGGCACCGAAGGGTCCGGGCCTTCGCCGCCCAGTGCCGTGCCCTCCAGCAGCATGGCCTCCATGGCGGCCACGAGCTGGGCCCGCTGGACGACCTTCACCTCGGGGTCCAGCTCCGGTTTGGGCAGCTCGCCGAGACCGGAGGCGAGGGCCAACAAACGGCCCTGCCCGGTCTGTTCCGCAGCAGCCGTGGACGCAGCAGCCGGAGGCGGTGCCGATCCATCGGGCTGCTCGGCCGCCGTGCCCCGGTCGGACTGCTCCTCCAGGGCCTGGGCGAAGGCGTTCGCCCGCCGGTGTGCCGATACGTTCGCGATCACTGGCGGCACCTCCTCTCGTCATGACGGTCGACTCCCCAGGGGGTCCTGAGGGTTGCACGCCCTGACCACATCCACACGATCGAGTGATCGGTGGCGGCCAGGGAGTGACCACAGGGAGCCTGTATCCCACACAACGAGCGGCGCGGCACTTGGGTTACGGACGACGGATGATCGGACCGCGAAGTCAACGGACTTTTACGGACGGTGAGTTGAGCATCGCTGAGCGTATCGGTCCGCGGTGGGGTCGGGCGTTCTCAGCGGGCGTCGTCGGGGAGGAGCCGGGCGAGGGTGCGGACGGCCCGGTACTGGAGGGTCTTGATCGCGCCCTCGTTCTTGCCCATCACGCGGGCGGTCTCGGCGACCGAGAGGCCCTGGAGGAAGCGCAGGGTCACGCACTCCTGCTGCTGGGGATTGAGGCGCCGTACGGCATCGAGCAGTGCGGCGTTGGAGAGGGACTCCAGGACGGAGTCCTCGGGTGAGCGCTCGACCTCGTTGGCGTCGAGCATCTCGCCGGTCGTCACTTCGAGCCGGAAGCGGCTCGACTTGAAGTGGTCGGCGACCAGGTTGCGGGCGATCGTCACGAGCCAGGCGCCGAAGTCGCGGCCCTGCCAGGTGAAGGTGCCGATCCGTCGCAGGGCGCGCAGGAACGTCTCGCTGGTGAGGTCCTCGGCTGTCGCCTTGCCTCCCACGCGGTAGTAGATGTAGCGGTACACGGTGTCGCTGTACTGGTCGTACAGGCGTCCGAAGGCGTCGGCCTCGCCGGCCTGGGCGCGCTCGACGAGGTCCATCATCCGGGCGCTGTCACTGTCTGCGGCCGGGCGGCGGGCGGTGGGGGTGGCGGCCGAGCCGGAACGGCTCCGCCTGGTGACTTCCCGGCCGTCGCCCGATCGCCGCCCCCCGACGACGGCGCTTCGCGCCGAGCCCTGTTCGACGCCGTCGGCCAGGGCATAGCAGGGACCGGCGGGTGCGGGGACGGCGAAGGCGGGGACGGCGTACGCGGTGGGGACGAAGCCGCGCAGGCGGTCCAGGACCGTTGCGCGCAGCGTAGCCAGGCCAGAGGCGTCAACCCCGACGTGTGAGTACACGGGACTCCCAGAGGCAGAGCTTCCATCACGTGCAGTGCGGGACCGTTCACCCGTCGTAGCGACGGAGGGGTACCGGTTTGCGTCTGAGGAGAATAACGCTTCGTACAGGCAGTGCTACACCCAGTTGCTCAAATCATCGATTACGTCGCTTCTGTAACCGATTGACGCCTGATCAAGTGCCGGACAGTGACCGGTTGTTGATCGAATCGGGTCAGGTTCCGTCTGGGTGCGGGGCGTGTTGTGGCCGTGTGCGGTGAAGGGGACTGGCGGGGAGGCTGCCCGGGTAGAACCCCGTGATTGCCCTCCGGACAGCGACGCGAGGGCCCTGCGGGAAGGGAAACGTCAACCCCGGGCCCCCTCTTCGGGAGAGGGGACCCGGGGCGGGTGTTCGTGGGGTCCGGCGCTACCGCCGGCGGCGGTGCAGGGCGATCGCCGCCGCCGTGCCACCGGCTACCGCGCCCACCCCCGCGGCCGCGGGGATGCCGACCTTCGCGGCCTTGCGTGCCGTGCGGTAGTCCCGCAGCCGCCAGTCGGACGCCCGCGCGTGCTTGCGCAGCTTCGTGTCCGGGTTGATGGCGTAGGGGTGGCCCACCAGGGACAGCATGGGGATGTCGTTGTGGGAGTCGCTGTAGGCCGCGCAGCGGCCGAGGTCCAGGCCCTCCGCCGCGGCCAGCGCCCGTACCGCCTCCGCCTTGGCGGGCCCGTGCAGCGGCTCGCCCACGAGCTTTCCGGTGTAGACCCCGTCCACCGACTCCGCGACCGTGCCCAGGGCGCCCGTCAGGCCCAGCCGCCGCGCGATCACCGTCGCGATCTCGACCGGCGCGGCCGTCACGAGCCAGACCTTCTGCCCGGCGTCCAGATGCGCCTGGGCCAGCGCGCGGGTGCCCGGCCAGATGCGCTCGGCCATGTACTCGTCGTAGATCTCCTCGCCGATGGACATCAGTTCGGCGACGCGGTGGCCCTGGACGATGGACAGCGCGGAGTCGCGCGCCTCCTGCATGTGCTCCGGGTCCTCGATGCCGGCCAGCCTGAACCAGGCCTGCTGCCAGGCGAACTTGGCGAGGTCGCGGGTCTCGAAGAACTTCCGCTTGTACAGACCGCGGCCGAAGTGGAAGATCGCGGCGCCCTGCATCACGGTGTTGTCGAGGTCGAAGAACGCGGCGGCCCTGTCGTCACCGAGTACCGGGAACTCCGGTTCCTCCGCGGCGTCCGGAGCGTCGGGCGCGGTTTCGTGGGCGAGGTCCTCCAGTTCCTGCGAGGACTTGCGGGCGGCCTCCGCCGAGGCCTCGCCTGCCAACACGCTCCGCGCGGTGGCGGAGCGCCTACGGGGAGTGAGCCATCCGAGAGCGGCCATGTCGTGAGCATAGCCAGTCTGTTCGGTCGCTTCGGAGTCGAGAGGATTCGGTGCTGTGAACTCTCTGCGACCGACCAGTTAAAGAAGTGGTCCCACCAAGGCGTCGGCCCAGTGTGCAAGCGGGTTGGGGCCGCCCGGGCGGACGGTCCCCACCAGCGCGGCCGCAGCGGGAGAATGGCCGGTATGAGTCCCATGTTCCGGCGCAACGACCGCCGCACCGACAAGACGGACGGCGAGAAGCACAACGAGAAGGACACGAGGGAGTCTCAAGTTCACCTCGTGACGCTGATCAGGAAGCCCGGCTGCCATCTGTGCGATGACGCACAGGCAGTTGTCGAGAAGGTCTGCGGCGATCTCGGTGTCCCGTGGGAGCAGAAGGACATCACGCAGGACGAAGACCTGCACCGGGCGTACTGGGAGCAGATTCCGGTGGTGCTGGTGGACGGCGCGCAGCACACGTTCTGGCGCGTCGACGAGGGCCGGCTGCGCAAAGCCCTCTCCTAGGAGGTGCCTCCCATGCCCTGGCCGAGGAGTCCAAGTGGTCCGGAAAGTCGCCTAGGATCGGGGGCGATTCAGATCTCGGGGGCGGGATTCGTTGAGGAGTGTGTGCGGCTTTGCCCCCTTCAGGCAAGGAACGTAGGTGCTCGTGCGCCGGTTCCATACGGGTGCGCCGGGCGTGCGTGACCCCGGTCACGTTGGCCGGGCAAATCGGACACCATCTTTGTGCACGCGTTCACAAAGACATAGCCTGCATTCGACGGGGCGGTCCGGGGACGTGTGACCGCCTGCAGCCCCGCGCTACCCGCAGGAGCACCGTGGCAACTGGCCGAACTCACCGAACGGCGACCCGCAGCCGAGGGATTCCCGAGGCCACCGTCGCCAGGCTTCCGCTGTACCTCCGAGCCCTCACCGCCCTGTCGGAGCGCTCGGTACCCACGGTCTCCTCCGAGGAGCTCGCTGCCGCCGCGGGGGTCAACTCCGCGAAGCTGCGCAAGGACTTCTCCTACCTCGGGTCGTACGGGACGCGCGGTGTGGGCTACGACGTCGAGTATCTCGTGTACCAGATCTCCCGCGAGCTGGGGCTGACCCAGGACTGGCCGGTTGTGATCGTCGGTATCGGTAACCTCGGCGCCGCGCTGGCCAACTACGGCGGGTTCGCCTCCCGTGGGTTCCGGGTCGCCGCGCTGATCGACGCCGATCCCGAGATGGCCGGAAAGCAGGTCGCCGGGATCACCGTGCAGCACAGCGACGACCTGGAGAAGATCATCTCCGAGAACGGCGTCTCCATCGGGGTCATCACCACCCCGCCGGGCGTCGCTCAGGCCGTCTGCGAGCGCCTGGTCGCCGCCGGAGTCACCTCCATCCTGAACTTCGCGCCGACCGTGCTGTCCGTCCCGGACGGCGTCGACGTGCGCAAGGTCGACCTCTCCATCGAGCTGCAGATCCTCGCCTTCCACGAGCAGCGCAAGGCCGGCGAGGAGGCCGAGGCGCAGGCGCAGGCCCAGGCGGGCGCCGCGCTCGCGGCCTCTCAGGAGAACAACGGCAAAGGACCCGACGGGGACGTCCCCGCCGTGATGCCGGCATGAGTCTCCTCGTCGTCGGGCTGAGTCACCGCAGCGCTCCGGTCAGCGTCCTGGAGCGGGCCGCGCTGGCCACGGACACACAGGCCAAGCTCCTCCAGGACACCCTGGCCGCCGAGCCGGCCACCGAGGCCGCCGTCCTCGCCACCTGCAACCGCATCGAGCTGTACGCCGACGTGGACAAGTTCCACGCGGGCGTCGCCGAGCTGTCCACGCTGCTCGCCCAGCACAGCGGGGTCGGCCTGGAGGAGCTCACTCCTTACTTGTACGTGCACTACGAGGACCGGGCCGTCCACCACCTCTTCTCGGTGGCGTGCGGGCTCGACTCGATGGTCGTGGGCGAGGGGCAGGTCCTCGGTCAGATCAAGGACGCGCTGGCCACCTCGCAGGAACTGCACACCGCCGGGCGGCTGCTCAACGATCTGTTCCAGCAGGCGCTCAGGGTCGGCAAGCGGGCCCACTCCGAGACCGGCATCGACCGGGCCGGGCAGTCGCTGGTGACGTTCGGTCTGGAGCAGCTCTGCGCCGGTGCGGCCGTCGAGGCCTGGGCCAAGGACAAGAAGGCCCTCGTCATCGGCGCGGGCTCCATGTCCTCGCTGGCCGCGGCGACGCTCGCACGCGCCGGGGTCGCCGAGATCGTGATCGCCAACCGCACCCACGACCGCGCCGAGCGCCTCGCGCAGATCCTTTCCGAGGGCGACGACACGGACGTGCTGGCCCGCGCGGTACCGATGGAGTCGGTGCCGGTCGAGCTGACACGTGCCGACATCGCCGTCTCCTGTACGGGCGCGACCGGCCTCGTGCTGACCGCCGACGCGGTCACGGCCGCCGTGGAGGGCCGCACCGGCACTCCGGCAGCCGTCCAGCACGACGTACCGGCCGCATCCGCGGGCGCCCTCGCACCGACCAGCCTCGGCACCGAGGAGGGCTGCCCGCTCGACCTGTCCGCCGTGCAGGGCGCCTCCGGCTTCTCCGTCATGGGGGAGGCCGCGGTGGCCGGGATGAACGCGGCGACGCTGGAGCAGCACGCCGCCTGGGTGGACAAGGGCACCGGAACGGTCGAGCGCCGCGACAGCCGCCGCATGGCGGAGGCCGACGCCGAGCTGATCACCGCGCTCGCCGCGACCGCGGCCGCCATCGGCCGCGTCCCCGAGCGCCGCAGGCCCGAGCCCGTCGTCGAGGCCCCGCGCCCGGCGCCCGTGCTCGCCCTTCTCGACCTCGCCATGCCGCGCGACATCGACGCGGCCGTGCACCGGCTGCTCGGGGTGCGGCTCGTCGACATCGAGTCGCTGGCCGAGGCCTCCGCCGACGCGCCGATGGCCGCCGACGTGGACCAGGTGCGCCGTATCGTCGCCGACGAGGTGGCCGCCTTCGGCGCCGCCCAGCGGGCCGCGCACATCACGCCGACCGTCGTCGCGCTGCGCACCATGGCAGCGGACGTCGTCGCCGGCGAGATCGCTCGCCTCGACGGCCGGCTGCCCGGCCTCGACGACAAGCAGCGCAGCGAGATCACCCAGACCGTGCGGCGCGTGGTCGACAAGCTTCTGCACGCGCCGACCGTACGGGTCAAGGAGCTGGCCGCCGAACCCGGCGGCGCCGGGTACGCGGACGCACTGCGCACCCTCTTCGATCTGGACCCCGAGACGGTCGCCTCCGTCTCGCGGGCCACCGATGACATCACCAACGAGAACGCCGAGAACCGAGGGCGATGATGAGTGAGCCGGAAACAACGGCACTGAGGCTCGGGACCAGGCGGAGCAAGCTCGCCCTGGCCCAGTCCGGGCAAGTGGCGGATGCCGTGAGCCAGGTGACCGGACGTCCCGTCGAACTCGTGGAGATCACGACGTACGGCGACACGTCCCGCGAGCACCTGGCGCAGATCGGCGGCACCGGTGTGTTCGTCACCGCGCTGCGTGAGGCGCTGCTGCGCGGCGAGGTCGACTTCGCCGTGCACTCCCTCAAGGACCTGCCGACCGGACAGCCCGACGAACTCGCGCTGGCCGCCGTGCCGGTGCGCGAGGACCCGCGTGACGTGCTGGTCGCGCGGGACGGGCTGACGTTCGCCGAACTGCCGGACGGCGCCCGCGTCGGCACCGGCTCGCCGCGCCGCATGGCGCAGATGAACGCGTATGCGCGCAGCCACGGGATGACGATCGAGACGGTCCCGATCCGTGGCAACGTGGACACCCGGATCGGGTTCGTGCGGAAGGGTGAGCTCGACGCCGTCGTCCTCGCCGCCGCCGGACTCGCCCGGATCGGGCGGAGCGCGGAGGTCACCGACTTCCTGTCCGTCGACACCGTTTTGCCGGCCCCCGGCCAGGGGGCCCTCGCGATCGAGTGTGCCGCGGACAACGCGGACCTCGTCGCAGCGCTCGGAGAGCTCGACGACCCGTTCACCCGGGCCGCCGTGACCGCCGAGCGGTCCCTGCTCGCCGCCCTGGAGGCCGGTTGCAGCGCACCTGTGGGTGCGTACGCCGACCTTCTGGCCGACGGGCAGATTGTCAAGGAGATGCGCCTGCGCGGCGTCGTCGGCACGACCGACGGCTCGACGCTGGTGCAGCTGTCCACCACCGGTCCCGTGCCCGAGACACATGACCAAGCAATGGCGCTCGGCCGTGAACTCGCCGCCGAGATGCTTGCCAAGGGCGCGGCCGGTCTGATGGGGGAGCGAGCACTTTGAGCCCCACCAACTTTCCCGCCGGTCCGGAACACGGGCACGTCACCTTCCTTGGTGCCGGACCCGGGGATCCGGGACTGCTGACACTGCGCGCCGTCGAGGCGCTGGCGAACGCGGACGTTCTCGTCGCCGAGCACGAGGTGCTCGACGTGGTGCGTGTGCATGCCAGGCAAAGCGTCGCCGTGCTGAACACGGATGCGACATCCGCGTCTTCGGCGGATACGCCCTCGGGGTCTTCCTCGGGTACGTATCCGGGCACGGGCACGCCTCGTCCGACGGTTGTTGACAGTGCGTCAACAACCGCTGGGATCCCGGCGATGAGGGACGCGGCCAATCTTGTCATGGAGGCCGCACGGGGCGGCAAGCGGGTCGTGCGTGCGGTGTCCGGTGACCCCGGGCTCGACACGTACGCCGCCGAGGAGATGCTGGCCTGCGCCGCCGCGGGTGTGCCCTTCGAGGTCGTGCCCGGTGTCGCCGCCGCCGTCGGTGTGCCCGCGTACGCCGGTGTGCCGCTGCGGGACGCGCAGGGTGCGGACGTGCGGTTCGTGGACGCCCGTACCGCCTCGGACCGGTGCTGGACCGAGGTCGGCGCGTCCGACGGAACCGTGGTCGTCTCCTCGACGCTCGACTCGGTCGCCGCGGCCGCGGGTGAGCTGGTCGCCGCCGGACGCAAGCCCGATACGCCGCTGTCGGTGACGATCGCCGGTACGACGACTCGGCAGCGGACCTGGTCCGCGACGCTCGGGACGATCGCGCAGACGTTGAAGCAGGCGAAGGTGCTGCCGTCGCCGGAAGGTCATCGGCCCGTCATAGCCGTGGTCGGTGAGCGCTCCGCCGCCGCGCAGCGCGACCAGCTGTCGTGGTTCGAGTCCAAGCCGCTCTTCGGGTGGCGTGTGCTGGTGCCGCGTACGAAGGAGCAGGCGGCGTCGCTCTCCGACCAGCTGCGGTCCTACGGAGCCGTGCCGCACGAGGTGCCGACCATCGCCGTCGAGCCGCCGCGCACGCCCCAGCAGATGGAGCGGGCCGTCAAGGGGCTCGTGACGGGGCGTTACGAGTGGATCGCCTTCACGTCGGTGAACGCGGTCAAGGCCGTACGGGAGAAGTTCGAGGAGTACGGGCTCGACGCGCGCGCGTTCGCGGGGATCAAGGTCGCCGCGGTGGGGGAGCAGACCACGAAGGCGCTCGTCGCGTTCGGTGTGAAGCCGGACCTCGTGCCGAGCGGGGAGCAGTCCGCTGCCGGGCTGCTGGAGGACTGGCCGCCGTACGACCCGGTCTTCGACCCGATCGACCGGGTGTTCCTGCCGCGGGCCGACATCGCCACGGAGACGTTGGTCGCCGGGCTGATCGAGCTCGGCTGGGAGGTGGACGACGTCACAGCCTATCGGACCGTGCGGGCGTCGCCGCCGCCGGCGGACACGCGTGAGGCGATCAAGGGCGGTGGGTTCGATGCCGTTCTGTTCACGTCCTCGTCCACGGTGCGCAACCTGGTGGGTATCGCGGGGAAGCCGCACAACGTGACGGTGATCGCGTGCATTGGTCCTGCCACGGCCAAGACCGCCGAGGAGCACGGGCTGCGGGTGGATGTGATGGCTCCCGAGCCGTCCGTGCACAAGCTCGCCGAGGCGCTGGCCGACTTCGGGCTGAAGCGGCGCGCTGCCGCGCAGGAGGCGGGGGATCCCGTCACCCGGCCCAGTGAGCGCCGCCCCGGGTCTCGGCGGCGCCGGACCACCTAGCCGGTGGTTGGGGGCTGAGGGGACGGCTTTTTTCGCCCCCTCCGCCCCTGCCCTGCCCGTTTCTGGGGGCTGCGCCCCCTTTCCCCCTGCCATCGCGCTGCGCGCTCGTCCTCAAACGCCGGACGGGCTGGGAACCCCGACTGGGCGTCGGTAAAGGTGCCTCTGTGGCGGGCGTAGCGTAGGGCGTATGTCTACGTACGGATCCTTCCCCGGTACGCGGCCGCGGCGGCTGCGTACGACGCCTGTCATGCGGCGCATGGTCGCCGAGACCCGGCTGCACCCCGCCGACTTCATCCTGCCCGCCTTCGTGCGCGAGGGTGTCAGCGAGCCGGTGCCGATCGGGGCCATGCCGGGCGTGGTGCAGCACACCCGCGACAGTCTGAAGAAGGCCGCCGTCGAGGCGCTGGAGGCCGGGGTCTCCGGGATCATGCTGTTCGGCGTGCCCGAGGAGTCGAAGAAGGACGCCGTGGGGACGCCGGGGACCGATCCGGACGGGATTCTGCAGGTCGCGCTGCGGGATGTGCGTGCCGAGGTCGGCGACGAGTTGCTGGTGATGTCCGATCTGTGTCTGGACGAGACCACCGATCACGGGCACTGCGGGGTGCTGGACGCCGAGGGGCGTGTCGACAACGACGCGACGCTGGAGCGGTACGCCGAGATGGCTCAGGTGCAGGCCGACGCCGGGGCGCATGTGGTCGGGCCCAGCGGGATGATGGACGGCCAGATCGGTGTCGTCCGCGATGCGCTCGACCAGATCGGGCGTGAGGACGTGTCGATCCTCGCCTACACCGTCAAGTACTCCTCGGCCTTCTTCGGGCCCTTCCGGGAGGCCGTCGCCTCTTCGCTGAAGGGTGACCGCAAGACCTACCAGCAGGATCCCGCCAACGTACGTGAGTCCCTGCGGGAGTTGGCGCTCGATCTGGAGGAGGGCGCCGACATGGTGATGGTCAAGCCGGCCGGGCCCTACCTGGACATCCTGGCGCGCGTCGCCGACGCGGTGGACGTGCCCGTGGCCGCCTATCAGATCTCCGGCGAGTACTCGATGATCGAGGCCGCCGCGGAGAAGGGGTGGATCGACCGGGAGAAGGCCATCCTGGAGACCCTCACCGGGATCAAGCGTGCCGGGGCGCGGAATATTCTGACGTACTGGGCCACTGAGGCTGCCCGGATGGTGCGGCAGGCCTGAGTCCCGAGGACGGGCCCTCGTCGCGAACGCCCTCGCCGTCCTCGCATGCCGTCAGCGTGAGCGCGGCGGCCAACATGGCGGCCGCCGCGGCCAGTCGGCGTGTGCGGGCCCTGTGCGTGGTGCGTGCGGGCATGGGCGTTCCCCTCGGTTTCGGTGCGCAGTCGGTGCTGAAACGCGCCAACGGGCGTGGGCGGTCAGGTAGTTGCCGGGTGCAGGTGCTTGGATGGAAACAGCTTGCTCGGTGAACCGGCCCGGCCGCCATATCTGTCGGGATATTCGGGACGCCGGAACAGCAACATGGGCTTTGAGCTGCGGAGATGTCGTCCCTCTGGAACACGGGCCGGGACGCGGGGGACGGAGGAACGGTGGCCGGGGACGAGTTCGCGGGACTGCTGAGGGAACTCAAGGAGAGGTCCGGACTCAGCTACGGGGCCCTCGGCAAGCGGCTGCACATGAGCACGTCGACCCTTCACCGGTACGCCAACGGGGATGCCGTACCGACGGATTATGCGCCCGTGGAGCGGTTCGCGCGTGCCTGCCGGGCCACCTCTGAGGAGCTTGTCGAGCTGCACCGGCGGTGGGTGCTCGCGGATGCGGTGCGGCGGGGGCAGAAGGGGGCGGCCGCTGCCTTGGCCGCGGGGGGCGCGGGGGCGGTGGAGGCTGCCGAGGTCTCGGAGGCAGTGGAGCCGGCGCCGGAGTTGGCGCCGGAGACCGTCTCGCCCGAGGTTCGTGAGGTTCGTGAGGTCCGCGAGGGCGGAGCCGGGGCCGACGCCGAGGCCGGCGTCTGGCGGCGTCGGCGGGCCGTCGTGCTCGCCGGGGCCGGCGTGGTCGCGGCGGCCGTCGCCGCCGTGCTCGTCGTCAACCTCGTGCCCGGCAAGGGCAAGGACCACGGTGAGAAGCAGTCCTTGGGGGTCCCCGCGTCCACCGTCGCCGAGCGCACCGGGGCCGGGGTGACGGCGTCGCCGGACGCCCGGCCCAAGTCGCCCTCGCCGTCCGCCTCGCGGAGCCCTCGTACGACACCGTCCGTGTCCGCGCGTACCACCGGGGCTGCCGCCGCGCCCAGCTCCGCGGGCCCTGCCGACGACGGTGCCGCCGCGCCCGCCGTCGCCACCAACCCCTACAAGTGGGAAGAACCCTGCAGTCAGCACTACCTGGTGAACCGGGAGCCCGAGAAGGTTCCACCGCCGCCGAACGAGTCGGACGCGCGCGGCTGGGTTGCCGCGCTCGGCGGGGTCGCGGGAGGGCAGCAGATGGTCGCGTTGACCGTGCAGGGCACCGGGAAGGCCACGGTCGTCCTGGACGCGCTGCATGTGCGGGTGGTGGACAAGGAGGCGCCGCTCGCCTGGAACGACTACACGATGGGTGTCGGGTGCGGGGGCGGGGTGAAGACCGCGTCGTTCCATGTCGACCTGGACGCCGGACGGCCGGCGGCCGAACCCAGGGCCGGGCAGCGGGACTTCCCGTACAAGGTGAGCGAGTCCGACCCCGAGGTCTTCTACGTGTTCGCCGACGTCCAGGCGCACAACGTGAGTTGGTACCTGGAACTGGACTGGTCCAGCGGGAGGAAGAGCGGGACCGTCCGCGTCGACGACCGTGGGAAGCCCTTCCGGACCAGCGGGAACGTGGGGCGGCCCGCCTATGACCAGCCGCTGGGCGACAGCGAGTGGGGGCCGGTGGCTCCCCAGGGTTAGCGGCTCGTGTCCGTTGCGAACCAGGTGTCCGCGAGGACGTCCAGCCGCGGTTCGGGGGCGACGGGCAGGCCCTTCAGGTAGCGCGCCAGATTGCTGTACACGTGCAGCAGTGTGTACGCGAGGAGGGTCTGCGGAGGGTACGGGGCGCGGCCGTAGGCCTCGTAGAAGCGGCTGAGGAGGCGGGGGTCGCCCTTCGTCACGTACAGGCCCACCCCCACGAAGTCGTACGCCCGGTCGCCGGTCATCGCCGGTTCGAAGTCGATGAGGCCGGTCAGGCGCCAGTCGTCGGACGGGTCCGTGATCAGGTGCTCGCGCATGAACTCCGTGTGCAGCAGGACGCGTTCGGTCGACGTGGGCAGCTGGGCGGAGTCCAGGTAGTCGGGGATCTGCTCCAGCCACACCTCCGCGAGACCGCACTCGCGCTGCTGCTCGACCGCGCCGGCCCGCTGCTTGTCGAGGAACGTGCCCCAGTCGGGCGGGCCCACGACGTCGGCCAGTGGTGCCGGGTCGAGCGCGTGCAGGGCGGCGAGGGCCGCGCCGGACTCCGTGGCGATACGGTCGCGGACCGCGGTGGGGACGCGCGGCCACGCCACGGCCAGGTCCTCGCCGACCAGGCGCGACATGAGGACGTAGTGCCAGCCGTTCTCGTAAGCGCCTGCCGCGTGGACCCGCGGGGTGGGCACCGGCAGGCGGTCCTCCAGGTGGGAGAGGACGCGCGCCTCACGGACGGCGTCCTGCGCGTACGCACCGGGGAACAGCTTCAGCACATGCTCGGTGCCGACGGCGTACACCGGCAGCGAACCCGCCGGGAAACGGGTCAACTCGGTGCCCGCCAGGCCGAGTCGGGCGCAGAGGTCCTCGACGCCCGGCCGCAGCGCGGCCTCGTTCGAGGAGGCCTCGTCCCATTCGGTGTCGGTGTCCACGCGGGGCAGCATGTCCGCACCGTAGACAGCCCCTGCGTACGCGATCAAAGGGTTTTAGGCTGCTCGATACGAACAACTGCCCAGAGCCGCAGCCGAAGGAGCCCGCCGTGAGCGTCGCCGACCCCGTGACCGCAAGTTCGCCCGTGCCGCCGCTCGCCGCACGAGCCACCGCGATCGGCGGCTCTCCGGTCCGGGACATCCTGGCGGTGACCGCGCGGCCCGAGGTGATCAACTTCGCGGGTGGGCTGCCCGCGCCCGAGCTGTTCGACGTGGCGGGGATAGCCGCCGCCTACCGGGACGTCCTCGCCGACGTTCCCCGGCAGGCGCTGCAGTACGCGACGACCGAGGGCGAGCCCCTCCTGCGTACCGCCCTCGCCGAGCGGTACGGCGTCCGGGGCCTGGCCACCGGGCCCGACGACCTGCTCGTCACCACCGGCTCGCAGCAGGCGCTGTCGCTCCTCGCCACCGCCCTGATCGACCCCGGCGACACCGTCCTGGTCGAAAGCCCCTGCTATCTGGCGGCACTTCAGGCCTTCGCGTTCGCCGGAGCCCGCGTCGTGCCCGTGCCCGGCGACGACGACGGCATGGACACGGCCGCCCTCGACGACCTCGTCGCGCGCGAGCGGCCCAAGCTGCTCTACACCGTGCCCACCTTCCAGAACCCCACCGGCCGCACCCTGCCCGGCGAGCGGCGGGCCGCCGTCGCGGCGGTGGCGGCCCGGCGCGGGCTGTGGATCGTCGAGGACGACCCGTACGGCGAACTCCGCTTCGAGGGCGACCGGGTGCCGTGGATCGCCTCCTACGAAGGGGCCGAGGACCGCACCGTACTCCTCGGTTCGTTCTCCAAGGTGATGGCACCCGGGATGCGGCTCGGCTGGCTGCGCGCCCCCGGCGCGCTCCGGCGCGCCTGCGCCGTCGCCAAGCAGGCCGCCGACCTGCACACCCCGACCGTCAACCAGCTCGCCGCCGCCCGCTACCTGGCCGACCGCGACCTCGACGCACACGTCGCCCGGGTCGCGGGCGTCTACCGCGAGCGGCGCGACGCCATGCTCGCCGGCATCGGCGAAGCGCTCCCGGAGGGCTCCACCTGGAACCGCCCCGAGGGCGGCATGTTCCTCTGGGCCCGGCTGCCGACGTCGTACGACACCACGGCCCTGCTGCGCCAGGTGGTCGAGCACAACGTGGCGTACGTCCCCGGCGCGCCCTTCTACGCTGGCACACCGGACCCGGCGACCCTGCGGCTGTGCTTCGTCACGCAGACGCCGGAGGAGATCGGGGAGGGGCTGCGGCGGCTGGGGGAGGGGCTCCGGGGCTGAGGCGATCGAACTGAGGGGGCGGGCCCCGACAGGGCGGTGAGGTTGCGAGTCCGCGCACCCTGCCGGGTCCTCCCGCCGGGGTTCCCCCTGCCCCTCGGGTGGTGAGCGGCCGGGTCACCCCTGCCCCTCGGGTGGTGAGCGACGCCGAGTCCGGATCGCTCCTTCCGTCCAGTCGGCCGCACTGCTCATAATTCGTGAACCCGGCACGCGCCGCGATGGGTTCGGCCCTGACCGAACCGTGGCCCGCGCAGGCGCCGGGAAGCGCGAGGGGAAGGGGCGGTACATGCTGCGTCTGCACTTCACGGCGGAGGACCTGCTGCGGGTGTCGTTCGCGACCCAGCCCGCCCCGCTGATGGAACTCGGGATGGCCGTCGCGGTACTCCAACGCCGTTCGCCACCACCGGCGTTGACCCGTTGGCAGCACCGGACACGGCAGGCGTTCCCCGCCGCCGCGCGCCCCCTGCTGCACCTGATCCCGCCCTCCGCGCGCGGCCCCATGTTCCTCGACCCGCTCAGTCGCGGCCTGGAGGACGGGCTGGAGACCGTCCTGTCGACCCCCGGCGCACGCGTCCGCGCCGAACTCGACCACCGGATCCCCTCCGTGCTGCCGCCGAGCACCTGGGCGCGCCGCCTCGTCGACCAGGACCGGCAGGCCTGGCAGGAACTCGAACGCGCCCTGCGGTCCGCGTACGACGGCCTCCTCGCCGAGCCCTGGGCGCGCGTCCAGGCCGCCTTCGACGCCGAACGCGCCTGGCGCACCCGGCTGTTGGCCGAACACGGCATCCGCACCGCACTGGCGGGCCTCGGGCCCGGCGGGCACTGGGACGGCACGACCCTGATCTACGACTCGCCCGACGACATCCAGGCGACCCTCACCGGGCACGGCGTCACCCTGCTCCCCTCCACCCTGTGGACCGGCCGCCCGCTGTTCGCCGTGCACGACGACGCCCCGAGCATCATCGTCTACGAAGCCGCCGCCCCGCTGCCGCTGCTCACCGAGCCCCGCAGCGAACCCGCCCACGGGCCGCTCGCCGCGCTCCTCGGACGCACCCGCGCCGCCGCCCTGGAACTCCTCACCAAGGAACGCACCACCACCGACGTCGCCCGCGAACTCGACATCAGCAAGTCCTCCGCGTCCGAACACACCAAGGCCCTGCGCGACGCCCGCCTCATCACCACGCACCGCGACGGCAAAGCGGTCTGGCATACGTGCACTCCGCTGGGGCTGGACCTGTTGACCACTCGGGTGGAGAGCGCGAAGGAGGAGCGGCGGGCGTCCTGAAGCCGGAGAGTTCCGGGAAGCCCCTTGAATTTTCGGGGAGTTGGGGGCCTGTGTCAGTGGCGGTTGTTACAACTGTGAGGCGGGGGTCCAGTGGGGACGCCCACCACACGGAGGGGGAAACATCCGTGCGCAGACGCACAGCATGGCAGCGCGTTCTCACCGGCGCCTTAGCCGGCCTTGCCACGACGATCGGCCTCACCACGGCCCTGGCCGCACCCGCTGCGGCGGCCACCGGCACGCCGACGGCCGTGACCAGGTACACGTACACCAGCCAGCCCGGTGACTACATCGGCCAGGGCGGCACCGCCACGTACAAGAAGTCGACGGCCACCATCACCGCCGGAGGCTCCGCCGAATACGTGCGCTTCCGCGTCTCCACCGACAACGAGTGGTGGGACGTCGAACTCGCCGCGCCCCAGGGCGAGAAGCTCCACCCCGGCGTCTACCACGACGCCGAGCGCGCCTCGTTCCGCACCGGCCGCTCCCCGGGCCTCGATGTCTCCGGCGACGGCCGCGGCTGCAACGAGGTCTACGGCCAGTTCTCCGTCAACCAGATCGAGACGGACACCTCCGGCGCCATCACCGTCCTGGACGCCAGCTACACCCAGCACTGCGAGAGCGCCACGGCCCCGGCGCTCAAGGGTGTCGTCAAGTACCGCGCCCACCCGCTGTCCTACGCCTACACCAGCGACCCCGGTGACTACATAGGCCAGGGCGCCACCAAGACCCACACCGGCTCCACCAGCACCTTCTCGCTCAGCGGACGCGGCGACGGCATCCAGTACAGCGCCTCCGGCAAGCGGGAGTACTGGACGGCGCTGCTCGCCCCGCCCACCGGCGAGCACTTCCAGGCCGGGCACACCTACCAGGCCGAGCGCAGCAGCGCGGCGGGCGTCGCCGGGCTCGACGTGTTCGGCAACGGACGCGGCTGCAACACGGTCACCGGCGAACTCACCGTCACCAAACTGGCCTTCGGCACCGACGGAGCCGTCAAGGCGTTCGCCGCGACCTTCGTCCAGCACTGCGAGGGCGGCGGGCCCGCGCTGCGCGGCTCGATCCACTACTACGCCTGACACCCAGCGGGGAGCGGTAGCGAGAGCCCGGCAAGACGCGACGTGCCGACTCGCGCGCCTTGCCGGGTTTCCTCTCCCCCTGAGTAGGGACGGCCTCGGCCCGTAGACGACCGGACCGTCCCGTGATCGGTGCCCGACTGCTGGTGAGCCGCGATCAGTGCCAGTTCGTGGGGCACTGGAAGGTCGTCCCGTCCCGCCAGCCGAGGCAGACCTGGAAGTGCACGTCCTTGATCGGGTAGTTCGAGGCGTAGTACTTCGAGATGACCTGGCCGTCGTTGATGTCGCAGTCGACCGCAGGGGAGCGGTACTGCCAGTCGCTCTTCCAAGCCCCGTTGACCTTGACGTGATAGCGCAGTTGCGTGATCGCGCACCAGCCGTCGTTGATCCGGTCGGCGGCACCGGTGTGGACCTCCACGTCCGTGCCGGTCCAGTCCACCCGGCCCCAGCCCTCCGCCTGAGCGGGGCCGCTGGGAGACTCCGGATAAGCCATCCAGCCGGTCGGCCGCTTGGTGGCCAGGCCGCTCCAGCCGCTGATGACGTGCCAGTCGTCCGACGCGCTGGCCGGTGTCGATGTGGCCAGGACGAGACCGGCGCCGACGGCGGCCAGAGCGAGCGGAGCCAGGCGTGAGCGTGTGCGCACTGTTGCTTCCCCTGTCTGTCAGCCCTGTTGGGCCTGATGGACACCACGGTGGTCAACCGCGGTGTGAGTGGTGAGGGCGACCCGTCCGGTGAGCTGCTTCCGTACCGGCGGTCGCACAGCCAATACTTCGAGGGTCCGCAGAGGGGCGCGATGCTTTCGGCCCTGACCGAACAGTGCCGTGTGGCAAGAGCGTTGGGCATGTCGGTGGGTCCTCGGCCTCCGAACACACCAAGGCCCTGCGCGACGCGCGCCTGATCACCACGCACCGCGACGGCAAGGCTGTCTGGCACACCTGCACTCCGCTGGGCCTGGACCTGCTGACCACTCGGTCCGAGCCCGCACATGATGGGCGGCGGGCGTCCGGAGCCCGGAAACGCCCCACGGGGCTGGGGCTCACGGGCTTGCCTTCATCCTCGACTCCCTCGCGGATCACCCCGCGCGCTGCTTCTCGATCAGCCGGGCCGTGAATTCCACGGCCTCGACGGGATCGGCGCTCTGAAAGAGAACGGTCTCCTGCGGGTACGGCCAGGCCAGCACCGTGTACACGCCGTCCATGGCAGCGATGGCGGGAAGTGCATCGGCAGTGACCTCCATGACCGCGGAATCCGTGACGGTCAGCGACCACATGGAAATCACTGGATACAGGGACCGGAACACCGGATTTCCGTGGGCGATCGGAAGCAGGTGAGCCAGGCTCACGGTAAACCTGCTCTCCAGCGCCTGCGGTCGAGCGTATTCCTGGAGTACGACTTCCCACTCCTCGCTACGCGTTCGCACGGTGCCCTCCGAAGCCCCGTTCACGCACGCTTGGCGCCCTGCCTGCCGCACTCACCGTCTGGCCCCTTGGCCGCGGCTATGAGGTTCTTGAGCGGGGTGCGGGTAGTGCTGAGGGTGACCTCCGGGTCGTCGCTCTCGCGGAGGCGGATCGTTCCGTCGGGGGCGGTGGCTATGTTGACGCAGGAGGAGGCCTCCTGGCTGTACGTCGATTTCTGCCAGTGGAGTTCGGGCACGGCGGGGCTTCCTAGAGGTCCTGGATGAGTTGGGCGATGAAGTCGCGGGACTTGGCCGGGGCGAGAGCGGCGCTTTCCATGCGGTCCAGGACGAGGCGGTAGCGCTCCAACTGGGCCGGTGAGTCGATGAGTTCGCCGCCGTGGTCGGTGTCGATCTGGACGGTGTCGAGTTGCCGGACAGGTCCGTGGAAGTAGTCGACGCCTTGGCCCGACGTGTGGAAAGGGCCGCTGTCGAAGGGGACGACGGCCAGGGTGACGTGCTCGAGGTCGCTCACCTCGATGAGGTGAGCCAGCTGATCGCGGGTCGTGGCCCGGTCGCCGAAGCGCATGCGCAGGGCTGCTTCGTGGATGACCGCCCTGTACGGCGTGGGCTGGTCGCGGTGCAGCACGGCCTGGCGCTTCACCCGGTGGGAGACCCGGTGCTCGATCTCGTGCGGCTTGAGCTGCGGGACGGTCTGCTCGAAGAGCGCTCGTGCGTGGGCGGTGGTCTGGAGCAGGCCGGGGATGTTGATGATCTGGGCGACGCGCATCCGCGTCGCGTGGTGCTCCAGCTCGGTCAGGTCCAGCATGCGCGGCGAGAGGATGTCGCGGTACTCCTCCCACCAGCCGCGCCGGCGGTCACCGGGCATCGCGGCGAGGGCGTCGACCAGTTCGCTGTCGGTGCAGTCGTAGTGACCTGCCAGGGCGCGTACGCGGTCACCGCTCACTCCGTAGCGCCCGGCCTCGATGTTGCTGATGCGGGACTGGGGGACGCCGAGCAGTCCGGCTGCCTCGGTGACGCTCAGGTCAGCGCGTTCGCGCAGTCGGCGCAGTTCGGTGCCGAGACGTCGTCGACGCACCGTCGGCAGGGGACTTGGCTCGGGCATCGGTTTGCTTCTCCTCGTCCGCGCATACGTTGCAGAGGTACCCCACACGAGGGAATAAGGTCTGCATTCCTCGCATTCCATGGAATGCAGACCATGCTACGTCCTACGGTGTTCCTCGCCCCGCTCAACCGCCCTGACCCGTAAGCCGGAAGCGCACCGCGTGCCGATTGCGCACGGCATGCCACCGCCGGGTCGACGTGGAGAAGAGCGAACCGAACTACGCCCCCAAGGAGGCGACATGGTCACCGTATCCCCGCCGCACACCTGGTCGTACGCCCTTCACCTGCCCCACGATCCCCGCGCCCCGCGGATCGCCCGCAAGACGCTGCGCGCTGTGCTCCCGGCGTACGGGCTGAGCGAACTCCTCGACTCCGCCGAGCTGTTGACGTCCGAGCTGGTCACCAACGCCTACCTGCACACCCCCGGCCCCGCCGCCCTCCGCCTGCGCGCGCTCGGCGGCGAAGACGCCCCCGGCGTACGGGTCAGCGTGTGGGACACCGACCCGCACATCCCGGAACCGTTCGACAAGCCTCCTGGCCGCCGCGGTCCCCTGAGCCCGGTGCCGGACCTGGCCGAGCGCGGGCGCGGGCTGATCCTCGTACGACAGTGGGCGGACAGCTGGGGTGCCTTCCCGCTCGGGGACGACCTCTTCGGGCGGGGCGGGAAGCTGCTGTGGTTCGAGCTGGGGGCCGCGAGCGGTCGCGGTTCGCGGTGAGCGGGGCGTTCGAAGAGCTCCTCCGCATCGTCGAGGGACTGGACACACCTGATGGCTACAAGGCCGAGCTCATCCGGGGGAAACCGGTCATGTCACCGTCGACGTTGACACTGCGGTCCCTCAGGCCGCTGAGGTCGCTGCGGCTGCTAGGAAGCGGGGGTGGGCGAGTAGAGGAGACGCAAGAGCCCCGCACTCCGGGGGATCCCGGGGTGCGGGGCTCTTGCGTCCTGCCCGAGGTCAGGTCAGAGCCGCTCAGGCGTCCTGATGCCCAGCAGGGCCATGCCCTGGTGGAGTGTGCGGGCCGTGAGGTCGACGAGGAACAGGCGGTTCTCGACGACCTCCGCCGGGTTGTCGTCGCTCAGCACCTGGCACTTGTCGTAGAACGCGGTCAGGAGCGACGCCAGCTGGTACAGGTACGCGGCCAGCTTGTGCGGCTCGTAGCCCGCCGCGACCTCGGCGAGCGTCTCGCCGAAGCGGTCCAGGTGCAGGCCCAACTCGCGCTCCGCGGCGTGGAGTTCGAGCTCCGGGTGGGCGAGGGGGCGGGCCTCGCCGGCCTTGCGCAGGATCGACTGGATACGGGCGTACGCGTACTGGAGGTACACCGACGTGTCGCCGTTCAGCGAGACCATCTGGTCCAGGTCGAACTTGTAGTCCCGGACCGCGGACGTCGAAAGGTCCGCGTACTTGACCGCGCCGATGCCGACGTATCGGCCGTTCTCGACGATCTCCTGCTCGCTCAGGCCCATCTTCTCGGCCTTCTCCCGCACCACGGCGGTGGCGCGCTGGACCGCCTCGTCGAGGAGGTCCTCCAGCTTCACCGTCGTGCCCTCACGCGTCTTGAACGGCTTGCCGTCCTTGCCCAGCACCGTGCCGAACGCCAGCTGCGCGGCCTTCACGTCGTCGTCGTTCAGCCAGCCGATCCGCCGCGCCGTCTCGAAGACCATCTTGAAGTGCAGTGACTGGCGGGCGTCGACCACGTACAGCAGTGTGGACGCCTTCAGGTTGAAGACACGGTCACGGATCGCGGACAGGTCCGTCGCCGCGTAGCCGTAGCCACCGTCGGACTTCTTCACGATCAGCGGGGTCGGGTTGCCGTCCGGGCCCTTCACGTCGTCGAAGAACACGCACAGCGCGCCCTCCGAACGGACCGCGACACCCGACTCCTCCAGGAGGCGGCACGTCTCGTCCAGCATGTCGTTGTAACCCGACTCGCCGACCACGTCCGGGTCCCGGATCTCCATGTCCAGCTTCTCGAAGACCGAGTAGAAGTAGATCTTCGACTCGTCCACGAACTTCTGCCACATGGCAAGCGTCTCCGGCTCACCCGCCTGGAGATCCACCACCCGGCGCCGCGCCCGCGTCTTGAACTCCTCGTCGGAGTCGAAGACCGCCCGCGAGGCCTTGTACAGCCGGTTGAGGCTCGACATGGCCTCCTCGCCGGAGACCTCGCCGCCCTCGTGGTCCAGCTCGTGCGGGTGCTCGATCAGGTACTGGATGAGCATGCCGAACTGAGTGCCCCAGTCGCCGATGTGATGGCGCCGGACCACCGACTCGCCGGTGAACTCCAGGATCTGCACGACCGCGTCACCGATCACCGCGGACCGCAGATGACCGACGTGCATCTCCTTAGCCACGTTCGGCTGCGCGTAGTCGATCACCGTCGTGCCCGGGTTCTGGGCGAAGGGCACGCCCAGACGGTCGCTGTCCGCATACCGCGCGGCCAGGTTCTCCGTGATCG
Organism: Streptomyces sp. SAS_270; assembly: GCF_052543295.1. Taxonomy (NCBI): domain Bacteria; kingdom Bacillati; phylum Actinomycetota; class Actinomycetes; order Kitasatosporales; family Streptomycetaceae; genus Streptomyces; species Streptomyces sp. SAS_270. The sequence goes on along the minus strand of NZ_JBMNDS010000004.1, from coordinate 200,175 downwards.
CCCGGTCCGTGACGGTGACGTTCAGGAAGCCCGGCCCCGAGACCTCGACCTCCTTGATCAGCTCACCGGAGTCGATCCGCTCCACGACCTGCGTCGCCAGCTCCCGCGGGTTCGCCTTCGCCTTCTTCGCGAGCGCCAGGATCCCGTTGGCCTGGAAGTCGGCCCGGTCGCTTCGTCGCAGCAGCGGGTCGGCGGAGCCGGCCTCCGGCAGGGCTGCCGAGAGGGCGTCCGCGAGGCGCTGGTGGACGGAAGCGGTGAGGGACGTGACCGAGGCCATGAAGTGGCTGCCGTTCTGCTCGGGTTCCGGAAGTTCCTGCATCTACGAAAACCGAGTATCCCATGCGGTGAAAAGCCGTTTTCGCGGTTCGCGTCCGAGCTGGGAGAATGGTGCCGTCAGCCGTACTGGCGTATGAGGAAGAAGGACGTGCCGATCGTGGGCCAGAGCACCGAGACCACCGACTGGGTCTCCCGTTTCGCGGATGAGGTCATCGAGGAGTCGGAGCGTCGCGCACCTGGCAAACCCGTCGTCGTCGCGTCCGGCCTCTCCCCCTCCGGTCCGATCCACCTGGGCAACCTCCGCGAGGTCATGACCCCGCACCTGGTCGCCGACGAGATCCGCCGCCGCGGGCACACCGTGCGCCACCTCATCTCCTGGGACGACTACGACCGCTACCGCAAGGTCCCGGCCGGTATCCCCGGCATCGACGGCACCTGGGCCGAGCACATCGGCAAGCCGCTCACCTCCGTGCCCGCGCCCGCCGGATCGGCGTACCCGAACTGGGCCGAGCACTTCAAGGCCGCGATGGTCACCTCGCTGGCCGAGCTCGGCGTGGAGTTCGACGGCATCAGCCAGACCGCGCAGTACACCTCGGGCGTCTACCGCGAGCAGGTCCTGTTCGCCATGAAGCACCGCGGCGACATCGACGCGATCCTCGACCAGTACCGCACCAAGAAGGCCCCCGCCAAGAAGCAGCAGGGCCAGAAGCCGGTCGACGAGGCCGAACTGGAGGCCGCCGAGGGCTCCGGCGCCGCCGCCGAGGACGACGGCAGCGGATCGGCCGCCGGGTACTTCCCGTACAAGCCCTACTGCGGCCAGTGCGAGAAGGACCTGACGACCGTCACGTCCTACGACGACGACACCACCGAGCTGACGTACGTCTGCACGGCCTGCGCCTTCACCGAGACCGTCCGGCTGAGCGAGTTCAACCGCGGCAAGCTCGTCTGGAAGGTCGACTGGCCCATGCGCTGGGCCTACGAAGGCGTCGTCTTCGAGCCGAGCGGCGTCGACCACTCCTCGCCCGGATCGAGCTTCCAGGTCGGCGGTCAGATCGTCGGCATCTTCGGCGGCAAGCAGCCCATCGGTCCCATGTACGCCTTCGTCGGCATCAGCGGCATGGCCAAGATGTCGTCGTCCCGGGGCGGAGTGCCCACCGCGGCCGACGCCCTCCAGATCATGGAACCGCAGCTGCTGCGCTGGCTCTACGCCCGCCGCCGCCCCAACCAGAGCTTCAAGATCGCCTTCGACCAGGAGATCCAGCGGCTCTACGACGAGTGGGACAAGCTCGGCGCCAAGGTCGCCGACGGCTCCGCGCTGCCCGCGGACGCCGCCGCCCACGCCCGCGCCGTCGGCACCGCCGCCGGGGAACTCCCCAGGACCCCCCGCCCCATGGCGTACCGCACACTCGCCTCCGTCGCCGACATCACCGCCGGCGCCGAGGACCAGACCCTGCGCATCCTCAGCGAGCTGGACCCCGCCAACCCGCTGTCCTCTCTCGACGAGGTCCGGCCGCGCCTCGACAAGGCCGAGGCCTGGATCAACACCCAGGTCCCCGCCGACCAGCGCACCGTCGTCCGCGCCGAACCCGACACCGAGCTCCTGAAGTCCCTCGACGACGAGGGCCGCGCCTCCCTGCGCCTGCTGCTCGACGGCCTCGACACCCACTGGTCCCTGGACGGCCTGACCCACCTCGTCTACGGCGTCCCCAAGGTCCAGGCCGGCTTCTCCGCCGACGCAGGCCCCAAGGAGCTCCCGCCGGAGATCAAGGTCGCCCAGCGCACCTTCTTCGCCCTCCTCTACCACCTGCTCGTCAGCCGCGACACCGGCCCGCGCCTGCCCACCCTGCTCCTCGCGGTGGGCCAGGACCGGGTGAGGAAGCTGCTCGGCGCGTAGGACCCGCGACACACGGAAGGGGCGCCCGGTGATCACCGGGCCCCCCTTCCGTCGTCAGCCGGGCCGACCTACGCGATGTGGTCCTCTTCCAGCTCCGCGTTGTGACGGCTGGAGAAGCGATTCACCATCCGCTTCGCATCCTCCGCGGGAAGGCTGGTGCCGAACTCCGCCTCGACATTGCCGATGAGCTCACGCGGCGTCGGATAGCTGCCGTTTATCGACTGCTTGAAGACCTGGTAGTAGGCCTCCTCGTCCGGCTCCGGAGCCGCCGGGGCCCCACCGCCCTCACCCAGCTGCCGGGTGCGCTCACCGGCGCCCGTCGGGATCGGAAACGTGCCCGTCTCCTCCGCGGAGGGCTCACCCGCAGGGACCTGGTGCTGCTCGTCGTACCACTGCCACGCCTCCTGCTCCGGCGAGTACGACGGGTCGTGCGGAGCCTCGAACGAAGGGTCGTAGCCGCCCTCGTAGACGACGTCCTGCCGGGGCGGCGGGAACCAGGGGTTCTCCTCCTGCGTGGGCTCCTCGGCGGTGCGCCCGTGCTCCGGATCCGGAGAGGCCAGCTGACGCTGCTCCTGCGGCGCGGGGGCGGCCTGGAGCGGCACCGGCGCGGGAGTCGGCTCCGGCTCCGGTACGGGCACGGGCGCCGGCGGCAGCAGCGCGGGCTCGATGCCCGCCGCGGCCAGGCCCGAGGGCGCCGTCTGCGCCAGGGGGACGCCGTAGCGGGCCAGCCGCAGCGGCATCAGGGACTCCACCGGGGCCTTGCGGCGCCAGGCGCGGCCGAAACGGGAGTGCAGGCGGGCCTGGTAGACGAGACGGTCCTGCTCCAGCTTGATGACCTGCTCGTAGGAACGCAGTTCCCACAGCTTCATCCGGCGCCAGAGAAGGAACGTCGGGATCGGGGAGAGCAGCCAGCGTGTGAGCCGGACGCCCTCCATGTGCTTGTCGGCCGTGATGTCCGCGATCCGCCCGATCGCGTGCCGCGCCGCCTCGACCGAGACGACGAACAGCACCGGGATCACCGCGTGCATGCCCACGCCCAGCGGGTCCGGCCAGGCCGCCGCGCCGTTGAACGCGATCGTCGCCGCCGTCAGCAGCCACGCCGTCTGGCGCAGCAGCGGGAACGGGATCCGGATCCACGTCAGGAGCAGATCGAGTGCGAGCAGGACGCAGATACCCGCGTCGATGCCGATCGGGAAGACGTACGAGAAGTTCCCGAAACCCTTCTTCAGGGCCAGCGCGCGGACGGCCGCGTACGACCCCGCGAAGCCGATACCGGCGATCACGACCGCACCGGAGACGACCACGCCGATGAGTATCCGGTGCATCCGTGTCAGCTGAAGTGGCCCGGCCACCTGTACTCCCCTCCCCTTACATGCTGTTGCGCGCAACAGAGTGGCACATGTGTGCGGCGCACGGGCGGGCGGTACGGCGAGAGCCCGGCCACCACGGCGGCCGGGCTCCTGCAAAAGGCTTGGCTGAGCTGCGAGTTGGGGCGCAGACGTCAGCTCTTCTTCGTCGCCGACTTCGACGGGGACGCCGACTTCGAAGCCGACTTCGACGGAGACGCCGACTTCGACGGAGCGGCGCTCTTGGAGGGCGAGGCGCTCGCCTGGCCGCCACTGCCACCGCCGTCACCGTTGGCGGCGGCCACCGCGGCGACCGCCTCCTTGGCGGCCTTCTCCGCGGCCTTCGCCAGGTCGTCCGCGCTCGGCGCCTTGTCGCCGGCGAGACCGGCACCGTTGTAGTCCAGCGTCACGACGACGTTCTCGACGCGGGCCACGACCGTCTGCTGCTTGAAGGTGCCTTCCTTCTTCTTCAGGTCGTAGCGCACCGCCGTCGCCTCGTCGCCCGTCCCGGCCACCGGCTGCGACCTGGTGCCCTTCGCACCGGTCACCGCCTGCGCGTCCTTGACCTGCTTCTCGTAGTACGTCTGCGCGAGCTTGTCGCCCTCACCGCGCGAGGCGTCCGAGTCGAAGCGCAGCAGCGACACGTTCAGCCAGCGGAACTGGGAACCCTTCACGCCCTTGTTGTCGAGGCTGTTCCAGGAGCAGCTGCTGCGATCGTCCGTATCACCCGACTTGCCCTCCTTGGCGGACTTGACCCCCTTCGGGACCAGTTCGCCCAGAGTCTTCTTCGACAGCACCGCACACGGCTCGGGCAGCTTCGCGTACGCCGCCGCCTTCACGGCGTTCGCCGAACCGCTCGCGGACGACGACGCACCGGAACTCGCGGACGCCTTGCCCTGGTCGCCGGAGTCGGACCCTGAACCGGAGTCCGAGGAGCAGCCGGCGACGAGGAGCAGCGCCGGGACGGCGGCCGCGCCGACAAGGAGGCGGTTGAATCGCTGTACTCGCTGGGCACGCTGTGCGGGTCGGTACATGGTTCCTTCACTCATGGCACTCAGGGCGCTCGGGGGTCGCTCACATGTGGATCATGCGAGACGGTCGGGTCCGAGGGGCCACGGTACGCGGTGAGAGAGGAGTGCGGTCCTGAATCGGAGGGTTCGCGGGAGACCGCCGACCACCCCGCCCGGCCCCTCAGCCGTTGAACGTCTCCGCGAGCTTCTGCGCCAGATTCTCCGCCCTGTCCTGCAGTTCCTTGCTGTCCGGAGCCTCGGCGGAAGCGGTCGGCTGCTCGTCGTACTCGATCGTCACGATCACGTTGGACGTGCGGAACACCACAGTCACCGTGCGCTGCTGAGCCGTCGAACCCGACGCACTGAGCTTGTCGTTCAGGAACGCCTCGTCGCCCAGACCGTCGAGGGTGCGGGGCTGGAGGGCGGCAGGCGTCTCACTCGCGCTCGCGGTGCCGGAGGGGGCGGCTGCGTCGGCACTCCCGCCGTCCGCGGATGCGGATCCCGAAGGGGAGCCCGTGGAGTCGGTCGAGTCGCTTGAGCCGGTGGAGCCCGCGGCGGGCTCGGGAAGGTCCGCCGCCGTCTCCTTGGTCGCGTAGACCTCCTCGGCCTTGCTGTCGTCGCTGACCGCGTTGTCGTACGACACCACGCGCTCGAAGTCGACCAGGAGGTGATCGGTCGCGGAGGTGGACTCCACCTTCCAGCGGCAGCCCACCCGCCGGTCCGTGTCGTACGTGGGCGTGGCCTCGCCCTCGTACTCCTTCTCGCGCTGCTCCTCGTCGGCGATCTGCCCGATGCCGGGCAGCAGCGTGTCGAGCGTGTCGTGGCTCACCGCGCCGCAGGGCTCCGGAAGCGTGCGGTACTTGCCCGGCTGCGCCGCGGGCGCCGTCGTGGTGGAACCGCCCGCCTTCGAGTCGTCCGGTTGCTCCCCGCTCCCCGAACCGCCGGTGCAGCCGGCCAGCACCACCGCGAGGAGCGCGGCGACGCCGGATACAAACGCCTTCCGCTGCACGGTCAGGCTCCTCTCGACGGGGTCGGGGCGTCGCTTCGACAACGAAGCCCGCTGGTTATTCGCTTGCCGCACGGGGGCGGCCCCTGGAGACAATGTGTATCGCACGCACGGCCGTGGACGCCGGTCCGTTGTCCCAAACGTCGATCTTGGCGCCGGTTTTGCGATTTAAGACTTCTGTTGCTTTTTCGGGGGAATGAGGACGAAATGTCATACGTAGAGGTGCCGGGCGCGAAGGTCCCCATCCGCATGTGGGCCGACCCCGCGTCGGTCGAGGACGTGGCTCTGCGCCAGCTCCAGAACGTCGCCACCCTGCCCTGGATCAAGGGCCTCGCCGTGATGCCGGACGTGCATTACGGGAAGGGCGCCACGGTCGGCTCCGTCATCGCCATGCAGGGCGCGGTGTGCCCGGCGGCGGTGGGGGTCGACATCGGGTGCGGGATGTCCGCCGTCAAGACATCGCTCACTGCGAATGACCTGCCGGGGGATCTGTCGCGACTTCGGTCGAAGATTGAGGAGGCGATTCCTGTGGGGCGGGGGATGCATGAATCCCCGGTCGAGCCGGGGCGGTTCCATGGGATGGCTACGGCGGGGTGGGATGGGTTTTGGGGGCGGTTCGACGGGGTTGCTGAGGCGGTGAAGTTCCGTGAGGAGCGGGCCACCAAGCAGATGGGAACGCTCGGAGGAGGCAACCACATGATCGAACTGTGTCTGGATCAGACAAATTCGGTCTGGTTGATGCTGCACTCCGGTTCCCGGAACATCGGTAAGGAGCTGGCCGAACACCACATCGGCGTTGCTCAGAAGCTCCCGCACAACCAAGGCCTGGTTGATCGCGACCTTGCGGTGTTCGTCTCGGACACTCCGCAAATGGCGGCGTACCGAAACGATCTCTACTGGGCGCAGGAGTACGCCAAGTACAACCGCTCGATCATGATGGCGCTTCTGAAGGACGTGATCCGCAGGGAGTTCAAGAAGGCGAAGCCCGCCTTCGAGCCTGAGGTGTCCTGCCACCACAATTATGTTTCGGAGGAGCGGTACGAAGGGATGGACCTGCTGGTCACGCGCAAGGGTGCAATCAGTGCTAGGGCCGGAGAGTTCGGCATCATCCCAGGCTCGATGGGCACCAGCTCGTACATCGTGAAGGGTCTCGGCAATGAGAAGGCCTTCAACTCGGCTTCGCACGGGGCTGGTCGGCGTATGAGCCGTAATGCCGCGAAGCGTCATTTCTCGGTGCGGGATCTGGAGGAGCAGACGCGGGGTGTGGAGTGCCGCAAGGACTCCGGCGTGCTCGACGAGATTCCGGGTGCCTACAAGAACATCGACCAGGTGATGGAGCAGCAGCGCGATCTCGTTGAGGTCGTGGCGAAGTTGAAGCAGTTCATCTGTGTGAAGGGTTGACGGGCGAGATCCCCGGCGGGGGCCGGGGATCTCGCTCAGCTTGTCATCGATCGGTCGGCATCGGGACCTGCCCGGTCCGCAGGCGCCAGAGCCGGATGTAGCAGCTCTTCTCGGTTCGGCCGAGTTCCTTGGCTGACGCCGTGTCGTTGTTCAACCTCAGCAGTACGCGGTCCTCCCAGCCGTTCCAGCGGCGGCGGTCGGGAGCGACCCTCATGTCTGCCGGGCGGATCCAAGCGCCCAGGGAGTCGGCCGACGTCTGCTTACGCTTTAGAGACAGGCAGTCCTTGTAGTAGAGGTGGGCTGCCAACTCCTGGGCGTTCTCCTTCGTGTAGAGGATGTTGTAGATGCCGTCGCGGGCGTTGCGCTTCAGGGTGCGCTCGGCTCCAGTGATCTTCCCGGCGTAGAAGCACAGGTAGGCGCCGATGGCTGTGCTCTGCGTGGTGAGAGAAATGAACGGGTAACCCTGGCCCGTGTAGCCCACCGAGCCGTCGGCGTCGATGACGCCGCGGAGGTAGTCGCGGGGTGCGAACTGCCCGCGTGGCGGGGCAATCTCTTTGGACTTGCGGCCGTAGGGCAAGCCGAGGCCGTTGAGCAGGGTCCTGGCTTCAAGAGAGCAGAGGGTCCAGATTGCCGAATGGGCGGTCTCGACAAAGTTCGTGGACCGGGTGCGCTCTCTGATGCTGCTGTTGTACGGCGTCAGCTTCTGGAACTCGCGGAGGAGCTCGATGTCCCGCGCGTGGATCTCGACAGTCAGACGCCCTCGCTGCCTCGACTGCTGAGCAAGGTGTCCGTCGGCCTGCAAGAAGCCGAACATGTAGGAGTAGTTGGGGTCTTTCAGGTCCATGAACCACGTCGTGTCGACGCCGAGGGCTACGTCCAGCGTGAATTGGTGCGCGCTAGGCTCGCGTTCAGCCACAGGGAAGTCTGCCTTCCTTGATGGTCAGGCCCTCGGTCGGGACGGCTATCCCGGCCGAGGGCCGTCGTTTTTGATGTTGTGGCGCGAGCCTAGATCGCGAGTTCGGGTGGGGTATGGGTGATCTATCCGGTTCACCCGTGTGGGTTACTTGAGCCGCTTCTCCAGGAGCGTCACCGCGTACGGGCTGCCCTGACGGCCGTCCTTCATGGGCTGTTCGCCTACGACCTTGTAGCCCGCGCCCTCGTAGTACGCGCGCAGGTGCGGGTTGGTGGAGATGCAGTCCAGGCGGGAGAGGGTGCGGTCGGAGGCGGTGATGCGGTGTTCCGCTTCGGTGAGCATGCGGCGGCCCGTGCCCGGCGGGGCTGTGGTGTGGTCGGTCATCAGGCGGTGGATGTAGGCGGCTGTGGGGGGTTGGGGGCCCCAGGCGGCCGGGTCGCTCCACCAGAGTTCCCAGGCGCCGACGACGGTCGTGCCGAGGTGTGCCAGCCAGACCTCGCCCTCCTGGATGCGGGTGCGGAAGTGGGTCTCGTCCAGCTGGCCCGGCGTCCACTGGGCGATGTCGGGGGCGGTCCGCTGCTGCCAGCGGGCCGCTTCGTCGCGGAGGCGGACCAGGGTGGCGAGGTCGTTCTCGTCGGCCTTGCGGAACGTCAACTCGGGCTCGGGGGACGGCTGTTCGAGGAGGTTCGCGCGAAGGGTCCGGGGCAGTGAGTCGTCCAGGCCCAGGGTCTCCGTGACATACCTCTGGACCGAGCCGTAGCGGGTTCGCAGGTCCGCCAGGAACAGGGCCATGATCTCCGCGGGGGCCTTGCCGTAGCCTGGCCAGGTCAGTTCGCTGTCCGGGTGCGCCGCCTGCCAGTCGGCGACCAGGCGGGCCGTGGCCAGCTCCGTGAGGGTGAAGTCCTCGATGATCGTCTGCTCGGGGACACCGAGGAGCGAAAGGACCAGCGCGGCCAGCAGGCCCGTGCGGTCCTTGCCGGAGGCGCAGTGGAAGACCAGGGGGGCCTCCGACTCGCCCGCTTCGGCTATCAGCTTCAGCGCCTCGCGGATCTCCTTGGTGCCGTCCTCCGCCACCTCCGCGAAGCGGGCCGCCAGGTAGGGGCTGGGGTCCACGTCCGGGGTCAGCGCCGCCTGGTCGTAGGGGCGGTGCTCGATGCTGAGGTTGCGGTACGTGAAGGACGGGTGCTCGGGGACGCGGCCCCTCGCCTCGATCTCCCAGGGATAGCGCAGGTCGATGACCGTGCGGACGCCGAGGGAGAGGAAGGCGTCCCAGTCCGCGGTGTCCTCGGCCAGCTTGCCGAGCCCGTCCGAGCGGAACAGACGGCCCCAGCGGACCGTCCGGCCGTCGTCTGTCGTGTATCCGCCCAGGTCGCGGAAGTTGTGCAGCCGATCGAAGGGTATGTGTCGTCTGTTCACGGACAGGAACCCTATGCGGCTCGCGACGAGGGCACTGTGCGGCTACTTCGCGTGCATGACCGCGTAGATCATCACGAACGCCACGATGTGGATGCCGAAGAGGAAGTACGCGAGGTAGTACCAGACGATGCGTTCGTTCTTCTTCTCCTGAACCAGGCGGCGCTGCTCCGGGGAGGCGGTGTCGGCCGGCTCGGGGACGGGCTCTTCGGGCATCACAGCTCCCGGTGGACCTTCGTGTTCGACGCCTGGGCGCGGGGGCGCACGACGAGGAGGTCGATGTTGACGTGGCTGGGGCGGGTGACGGCCCAGGTGATGGTGTCGGCGACGTCGTCGGCGGAGAGGGGCTCGGCGACGCCCGCGTACACCTTCGCCGCCTTCTCGGTGTCGCCGCCGAAGCGGGTCAGCGCGAACTCGTCGGTCCTGACCATGCCGGGGGCGACCTCGATGACCCGCACCGGAGTGCCGACGATCTCCAGGCGCAGCGTCTCGGCGAGGACGTGCTCGGCGTGCTTGGCGGCCACGTAGCCACCGCCGCCCTCGTACGTGCCGTGGCCGGCGGTGGAGGACAGGACGACGATCGTGCCGTCGCCGCTCGCGGTGAGGGCGGGCAGCAGGGCCTGGGTGACGTTGAGGGTGCCGATGACGTTGGTCTCGTACATCTGGCGCCAGTCGGCCGGGTCGCCGGTCGCGATCGTGTCGGCGCCGAGTGCGCCGCCCGCGTTGTTCACCAGGACGCCGATGGTCTTGAAGGCGGAGGCGAACTCGTCGACGGCCGTGCGGTCCGTGACGTCGAGGGTGTAGGCCGCCGCCTGGTGGCCCGCCGCGTTGATCTCCTCCGCGAGGGCCTCGATGCGGTCCTTGCGGCGCGCGGTCAGCACGACGCGGTATCCGGCCGCGGCGAGCTGCCGGGCCGTCGCCGCGCCGATTCCGCTGCTCGCGCCGGTGACGACGGCGATGCGGGAGGGGGCTGCGGGCACGGCGGGGGCGGTCATGAGCTGCTCCTCGGGCATATGTGCGGGTATCGCGGGTGTACGGCGCGCGGGACACGGCGTACGGGGATCCCGGCCAGGATAGGCGGGCCGCGCAGGTCGGCGTCGAACGGTCCGGGGTGCGGGCGAGGGGGCGGAAGGTCGGCCGGAGGGCGGGCCGGGGCTTGGGCGGTCAGTTGCCGCCGCGGGGCGCGTACATGATCACGGCCATCCCCGCGAGGCAGATCAGCGCGCCCGTCACGTCCCAGCGGTCGGGGCGGTAGCCGTCCGCGACCATGCCCCAGGCGATCGAGCCGGCGACGAAGACCCCGCCGTACGCGGCGAGGATGCGGCCGAACTCGCCGTCCGGCTGGAGCGTGGCGACGAAGCCGTACACGCCCAGTGCCATCACGCCGGCGCCGATCCAGAGCCGGCCGCGGTGTTCGCGTACGCCCTGCCAGACCAGCCAGGCGCCGCCGATCTCGAAGAGCGCGGCGACGACGAAGAGCGCGGCGGAGCGGGCGATGAGCATGCGGTCACTGTGGCATGCGGGGAGGGCGGGTTCGTCCGTCACCTGATGGACGGCGCCTGGCAGCGGCCGGAGGTGGGATAGATCAGATGAACCGGTGATCTATGTGAAGGAAACGACGTCATGCGGATTCTGAGTGTGCGCGGAGTTCTCGGCGCGGTGGGTGCGGTGGGTGCGGGCGTGGTGCTGGCGGTGGGGGCCGTCTCGCCCGCCGCGGCCCTGGACCCCGAGGCCGATCTCGCCTATCACGGGGCTGTCTCCATGGACGCCGGGCAGGTCGATCTCCGGCTGACGCCGCAGAACCACGGCCCGAGCGCCGTGGCCGACGCGACGGTGCGGCTGCGCTGGTCGCGGCCGCTCGCGGTCCGGCAGGAGTTGCCGCAGGGGTGCGCGCGGTCGGGGGTGCGGACGGTGGTGTGCCGGACGGGGGCGCTGGCGGCGGACGGGCTGGGGGAGGAGATCAGGCTGCGGGTACGGCTGCGGGAGGTGCCCTCGGAGGTGACGCTGCGGATCGACACGCTGTGGAGCGGCGGTGCGGTGGACCGCAACCACGTGAACGACCGGCAGCAGGTCCTGGCGCTGGACACCGGGGACTCGTACGTGTTCTAGGGCCGCGTCCGTGATGTGGTGCCGCGCCGGTGGGCTTCGTACGTCTGCGTCGTACGCTTTCTGCACGGCGCAGCGAAACAGGGCACCGAAGACGAAGGCGAAGACGAGAGGGCGTGGGCATGGCCGCGACAGCGCGTGAGGGGCTTCTGGGCGAGCTGGCCACGGTGTCGCGTCGCTACATGGCGTCGTATGCCTTGTTCAACCAGGCCCTCGCCGACCATCTGAGGCTGCATCCGACGGATCTGCAGTGCCTGAACCTGCTCGGGCTGGAGGAAGGGCCGGTGACGACCGGCCGGATCGCGGAGCTGACCGGGCTGACGACGGGGTCGGCGACCCGGCTCGTGGACCGGCTGGAGAAGGCGGGGTACGTCGTCCGGGAGCGGGACGCCGTCGACCGGCGCCGGGTGCTGGTGGCGACCGTGCCGGAGAAGGTCGCCGAGTTCGGGCGGATGTGGGACCGGCTGGGCGGTGGCTGGTTCGCGCTCTTCGACGAGGTGGACGACACCGAACTCGCCCTGATCATCGGCCATATGCGCCGCACGGTCGACTTCAGCGCGGCGCAGGTCGCCCGGTTGCGGGGCGGGGAACTCGACGAACCCGGGGTTCAGGCGGCGGCCGAGTCGGAGTCGTAGCGCTCCCGGGCTTCGTTGACCTGCTCGATGTGGCCCTCGGCCCAGTCCTTCACGGCGCTGAGCAGGCAGGTCAGGCTGGTGCCGAGCGAGGTGAGTTCGTAGTCGACGCGGACGGGCACGGACGGGGTGACGGTGCGGGAGACGAGGCCGTCGCGTTCGAGTGAACGCAGGGTCTGCGTCAGCATCTTGGGGCTGACGCCGGCGATCTTGCGGCCGAGGTCGCTGTAGCGCATCGGCCCGTCGGCGAGGGCGCTGACGACGAGGCTGACCCACTTGTCGCTGATGCGGTCGAGGAGCTGGTTGGTGGGGCAGCCCTTGATGAACGCGTCGTACTCGATGCGTGCCTGTTCGCGCCGCTGGGCCGCTGTCGTCGTCGCCATGGTGCACCTCTCGGTATCGGTTCGCCCGGGAAGGGGTCCCGGCTCACTTCTGGGTGACCTACGCACCTTCAGGTGCCTACTTACCAAGAGATAGTAGCTCTTCTTAAGGTTGTCGCAGCAGGGAGGGAAACCTGCACAAACCACCTTGTAATGGGGAGAGTTGACATGCGTGCTGTGACAGTGGAGTCCTTCGGCGGGCCCGAGGCAGTGCAGATCACCGAGGTCGCGGTGCCGGAGCCGGCCGCCCGGCAGGTCCGGATCAAGGTGGCCGCCGCCGCGCTCAACCCGGTGGACGCGGGTGTGCGCTCGGGCGTCTTCGGGGGCGCGGGCAAGCGGCTCGGGCTGGGCTGGGACGTGGCCGGGACGGTCGACGCGGTGGGCGTGGCGACCGGGTGGAGCGTAGGCGACGAGGTGGTGGCGCTGGTGTACGGCACCGCCAAGTCCCTTGGCACGCACGCCGATTACGTGGTCGTGGACACGGACGCGGTGGCCAAGGCGCCCGCCTCGGCCGACGCGGTGCACGCGGCGACCCTGCCCCTGAACGCCCTCACCGCCTCCCAGGCCCTGGACCTGCTGGCGCTGGAGCCGGGCCGGCACCTGCTGGTGACCGGCGCGGCGGGCGCGGTCGGCGGCTACGCGGTCCAACTCGCCGCTCACCGGGGGATATCCGTGACCGCTCTGGCCCGCGAGGACGACGAGGAGCTCGTACGGTCGCTGGGCGCGGCCCACGTCGTGTCGGGCGCCGTCGAGCCGGGCAGCGTGGACGCGGTGCTCGACGCGGCGATCCTCGGCGAGGCGGCGCTGGAGTGGGTGCGCGACGGCGGCGCTTTCTCCGGTGTCATCCCGGGAGCGCAGCCGGCGTCCGTGCGGGGTGTGCGCACGGACGCCGTGGAGGTGAGCCCCGACGGGGCGCGCCTGGCGGAGCTGGCGGCGCTCGTCGACGAGGGGGTGCTGACGCTGCGGGTGGCCGAGACGTACGCGCTGGACGAGGTGGCCAAGGCGCACGCCCGGCTGGCGGAGGGCGGCCTGCGGGGGCGTCTGGTGCTCGTGCCCTGAGTGCCCTGAGTGCCATGAGCGCCCTGTGCAGCCCGGGCGCTCAGTGGTGCTGGTCCTGTGCCTTGCGGGGCAGAAGCCGTACGAGGGGGAGGCACAGGAGGGTGACGGCGGCGACGACGGTGAGGCTCATGATCGTGGCGTGGGCCTCGCCGCCGCCCGCCTCGGGCGTGTGCAGTGTCTTGAAGTAGACGGTGGTGACGGCGGCGGCGCCGATCGCGTTGGCGAGTTGTTGCACCGCGCCGAGCGAGCCGCCTGCGCTGCCCGCCTCGCTGGGGTCGATGTCGCCGATCGCGACGTCGTAGACCGTGCCGAAGCAGGTGCCCATGCCGAGTCCGACGATGAGCAGCGGCGGCACGAGGGCCCACGGGCCGGTGTCCGTGCCGGAGTGGGCGACGAGGGCGAGCAGGTAGCCGGTGCCGGTGAGGGTGATCAGGAGCCCGGCGAGGACGAGCCGGCGGCCGAGCCTGCCGATCAGCTGGTGGCAGGCGATGGACGCGACGACGATGCCGGCGGACAGCGGGACGAGGCCGAGCGCGGCGCCCGCGGGGGAGCGGCCGAGGCCCTGCTGCTGGAAGAGCGAGACGACGTAGAGGAGTCCGGCGACGGCGGCGAAGAAGACGACGCCGAGGGCGAGTCCTGAGGTGAAGCCGCGGTTGCGCAGCAGGGAGGGCTGGATCAGCGGGTTCGCGGCGGTGCGCTGGCGGTGCCAGAAGGCGGCGAAGGAGGCGAGCCCGGCGGCGATGAGCAGGACGGGGGCCGTGGTCCAGCCGTTGGTCGAGCCCTCGATGAGGCCGGAGAGCAGGCCGAGCATGGCGGCGCCGAGGAGGGCGGAGCCGGGGCCGTCGACGGAGACCGTGCGGTCGCCGGTGTCGCGGGGCAGGAGCCGGGCGGCGGCGAGGAGGGCCGCGCCGCCGAGGACCAGGTTGATGAGGAACATCGACCGCCAGCCGAGTCCGGCGATGTCGGTGTCGATGAGGAACCCGGCGAGGATCGGTCCGCCGACGGCGGAGAGCCCCATCACGGGCCCGAAGAGGCTGAAGGCCTTGCCCATCTGGTCGCGCGGCCAGGTGGCGCCGAGGATGCCGAAGCCCTGCGGGATGACGAGCGCGCCGAAGGCGCCCTGGAGCAGGCGGGCGACGACGAGGGACTCGGGGTTCACGGCGAGGCCGCAGGCGACCGAGGCCGCGGTGAAGCCGCCGAGTCCGGCGAGGAAGAGGCGGCGGCGCCCGTACCTGTCGCCGAGCCGCCCGCCGAGGACGAGCAGTACGCCGAGGGCGAGGGCGTAGGCGGCGCCGAGCCATTGGATGAGGCCGGTGCCGCCGCCGAGGTCGCCCGCGATGGTGGGGGCGGCGATGTTGGTGATCGTGGAGTCGAGGAGGTCGAGGACGTCGGCGGCGAGGACTACGCCGAGGATCGCCCAGCGGCGCCGGGCGGACTCCGTTTCCTTTGTGTCGTGCAGTATCTGTGTCACGCAGATAAATGTGCAGCAGTGTGGGCCGGAGGTCAAGCTGTTATTCGAAGTGGGTTGTCGCGCTTCGCGCTCGTCCTAGACCGCTGCGCCGCTCGCGTACGCCGTCGGCGGGACCCCCACCGTCGCC
Source organism: Streptomyces sp. SAS_270 (assembly GCF_052543295.1). Classification (NCBI taxonomy): domain Bacteria; kingdom Bacillati; phylum Actinomycetota; class Actinomycetes; order Kitasatosporales; family Streptomycetaceae; genus Streptomyces; species Streptomyces sp. SAS_270. Next base: position 185,141 of record NZ_JBMNDS010000004.1, on the reverse strand, counting down.
GTGAAGTCCCGTACCAGATGGGCCTGGTCGGCGTAGCCGAGGTCGGCGGCCAGGGTGGACCAGTCGACGTCTCGGCGGGTGCCGGCGAGTTCCAGGGCCTCGTGGATGCGGTAGCGCAGGATGACCCACTTCGGGCTGACGCCCACGTACGCCGCGAAGAGGCGTTGCACCGCCCGCACCGAGAGGCCCTCCGCGTCGGCGAAGTCGGCGACGCGGCGCACGGTGCGGTCGGCGCGGATGCGGTCGACGAGGCCCATGGCGAGGTCGGCCTGTGGGTCGGGGGCCGGGGCGAGGGAGAGCAGGAACGCGTCGAGCGCGGCCACCCGGTCCTTGTCGTCGGCGGGGCTGACGACCGAGTGGGCCATGTCTTCAGGGGGCGGCGCGAACACGTCCTGGACGGGCAGCACGCGGCCCGTCCACCGGGACACCGGCACCCCGGGCACGTACGGCCGGAAGCCGCCCGGCCAGAACTTCGCCCCGCACACCCGGCCCCGCCCGGTCAGCTTCCTGGTGAACAGGCCGAGGGCGACGCCGGTGACCTCGCTGTAGGGCGCCCCCTCGTCCTCGTCCCACTGGAAGCTGACGTTGACGGAGGGGTGCGGAACGATGTGGGAGGCGTACGGCTCGGGCAGGTCCCAGTCGATGAACCAGTACGTCTCGATGTGCCGGCGCAGCGGTTCGGCGGGCTCGTGGCGGCGGAACCGTACGCGGGTCAGCAGCGCGGACGGGTCGACGATCCCGCGGGTGTCGCGACGGGGTGCGGCCATGACCGGATCGTACGTCCGGGGTGGGATCGGATGTCCGGGCGCTCGCCCGGTGGAAGCGGGAATAGGCGGCGGGGGCCCTCGGTTCTGTGGGTATAGTTGAACAATCAACAACCTGCGGAAGGTGAGCAGCCATGCAGTTCGGGATCTTCACCGTCGGTGACGTCACGCCCGACCCGACGACCGGGCGTACGCCGAGCGAGGGTGAGCGCATCAAGGCGATGCTCACCATCGCGCAGAAGGCCGAGGAGGTCGGACTTGACGTGTTCGCGACCGGCGAGCACCACAACCCGCCGTTCGTCCCGTCGTCGCCGACCACGATGCTCGGCTACATCGCCGCCCGCACCGAGAACCTGATCCTCTCCACCTCCACCACCCTCATCACCACCAACGACCCGGTGAAGATCGCCGAGGACTTCGCGATGCTCCAGCACGTCGCGGACGGGCGGGTCGACGTGATGATGGGGCGCGGCAACACCGGGCCGGTCTACCCCTGGTTCGGCAAGGACATCCGCGACGGCATCCATCTCGCCGTCGAGAACTACGCGCTCCTGCGCCGCCTGTGGGACGAGGACGTGGTGACCTGGGAGGGCAAGTTCCGCACGCCGCTGCAGTCCTTCACCTCGACGCCGCGTCCGCTGGACGGGGTCGCGCCGTTCGTGTGGCACGGGTCGATCCGCTCGCCCGAGATCGCCGAACAGGCCGCGTACTACGGCGACGGCTTCTTCCACAACAACATCTTCTGGCCGGCCGACCACACGAAGCAGATGGTCGAGCTGTACCGGCAGCGCTACGCCCACTACGGGCACGGCACCCCGGAGCAGGCGATCGTCGGGCTCGGCGGCCAGGTGTTCATGCGCAAGAACTCGCAGGACGCCGTACGGGAGTTCCGGCCGTACTTCGACAACGCGCCGGTGTACGGGCACGGGCCGTCGCTGGAGGAGTTCACCGAACAGACCCCCCTGACGGTGGGCTCGCCGCAGGAAGTGATCGAGAAGACGCTGTCCTTCCGGGAGTACGCCGGTGACTACCAGCGCCAGCTGTTCCTGCTGGACCACGCCGGGCTCCCGCTGAAGACCGTGCTGGAGCAGCTCGACCTGCTCGGCGAGGAGGTCGTGCCGGTCCTGCGCGAGGAGTTCGCCAAGGGGCGGCCGGCGAATGTGCCGGACGCGCCGACCCACGCGGCCCGTGTGGTCGCCGCCCAGGAGGTGACCGTCGCATGAAGCTCGTCGTCGTCTCGGCGGGGCTGAGCGTCCCGTCGTCGACCCGGCTGCTGGCCGACCGGCTGACCGCGGCGACCGTCCGGCACGCCGGTCCCGATGCCGGCGTCGACGTCCAGGTCGTCGAACTGCCCGACCTGGCCACCGACATCGCGAACCACATGGTCACCGGGTTCCCGGCGGCCCGGCTGGCCGCCGCGCTCGACGCGGTCGCCGCGGCGGACGGCCTGATCGCGGTCACCCCGGTGTTCTCGGGGTCCTACAGCGGGCTCTTCAAGTCCTTCTTCGACGTGATCGACAAGGACTCCCTCACCGGGAAGCCGGTGCTCGTCGGCGCGACCGGCGGCACCGCGCGGCACTCGCTCGTCACCGAGCACGCGCTTCGGCCGCTCTTCTCCTACCTGCGCGCCCTGGTCCTGCCGACCGCCGTGTACGCGGCCTCGGAGGACTGGGGGGACGAGGGTCTTGAGGGGCGGATCGAGCGGGCCGGGGCGGAGCTGGCGCGGTTCATGGGCGCCGGCGCGGAGGCCTCGGTCTCGGCCGCGGTGCCCGACACCGACACCACCGCCGCCATCGCGCCCCGCTCCCTCAAGGGCGCGATCACCTCGGTGGACGCGTTTCAGGTCGTACCGTTCGAGCAGCAGCTCGCGGCGTTGCGGCAGGTGTAGAGGGTTCTTCGCCCCCTCCACCCCTTCCCTGCCCGTGTTCCGGGGCTCCGCCCCTGGAACCCCGCTCCTCAAACGCCGGAGGGGCTGTCTCACCCCTCCGGCGTGAGAGGCCGGTAAGAAGCGTGCCGGGAGCCTGGGCATCGGGTGGTGGCGGGCCGCGGCCTTGGCAGACTGGTGGCGTGCCCCAGAATCTGCTGCTCGCCGAGGACGACCGAGCCATCCGGCACGCGCTGGAACGCGCGCTGACGCTGGAGGGCTACGAGGTGACCGCGGTCGCCGACGGCGTGGAGGCGCTGGCCCAGGCCCACCGCACCCCGCCCGACGTGCTCGTCCTCGACGTGATGATGCCCGGCATCGACGGCCTCCAGGTCTGCCGGGTGCTGCGCGCCGAGGGCGACCGTACGCCGATCCTGATGCTCACCGCGCTCGTGGAGACGGCCGACCGGATCGCCGGCCTGGACGCGGGCGCCGACGACTACGTGGTGAAACCGTTCGACGTGGAGGAGGTCTTCGCGCGGCTGCGCGCCCTCCTGCGGCGCACCTCCCCGGAGAGCGGCGCCCCCGCCGACGTACCGGCGATGAAGGCGCCGCCCGGGCAGGTGTCCGTCGCCGGGCTGCGGATGGACGTGCAGGCGCGCCGTGCCTGGCGCGGGACTCGCGAACTGGAGCTGACGCGCACCGAGTTCGAGCTGCTCGAACTGCTGGTGCGCAACGCGGGCATCGTCCTCGACCACGCCACGATCTACGACCGTATCTGGGGCTACGACTTCGGCCCGGGCTCGAAGAACCTGGCCGTCTACGTGGGCTACCTGCGGCGCAAGCTCGACGAGCCGGGCGCCGCTGCGCTGATCCACACGGTGCGGGGTGTGGGGTATGTCCTGAGGGAGGACTGAGTGCCCCCGCAGCTGCGGGTACCGCCCTCCCTGCGCCGGCTGTCCTCGCTGCGTACGACCTTCACCGTGTCGTTCGCCGCCGTGGCCGCCGCCGTCACCGTTCTCGTCGGCTTCCTGAGCTACCACGCCGCCGCCCGGCTCGTCCGGGTCGACCAGCAGACCGTCTTCGCAGAGGTGGTGCAGGACCTGCGCGACCAGGTGCGCGCAAGCGCGCTGGTGCCCGAGGACTTCGCGTCGGCCGACCCCGATCCGGACCACGACGGGCCGCGCGACGACCTCATCAGACCCAGCCGTACGAACGTGCAGGTCCTCGCGGCGAGCGGGGCGGTCGACGACCGCGGCAACCCCGCCCTGCCCGTCGGCGCGGACGACCGCGGGATCGCCGCCGCCCGCACCGCGGGCACGCTCGTGGAGCACAGGGAGGTCCAGGTCGGCGACGGCCGCTACCGGGTGGCGACGGTCGCGCTGGGCGACGGCCGGGGCGCGGTGCAGGTGGCGCAGGAGTTCAGCGACACGGAGGACCTGCTGAACGAACTACAGCAGCGCACCGTGCTGCTGGAGCTCGCCGTCGTGCTCGCCGCCGGGCTCTCCGGCTGGTGGCTGGCCCGCCGGATCACCCGCCGCCTGGTGCGACTGGCCGGGGCCGCCGAGGACGTGGCGCGCACCGGGCGGCTCGGCATCCAGGTGCCGGTGACCGGATACGACGAGGTGGCGCGGCTGGGCCGGTCCTTCGACCGGATGCTGGGCCGGCTCGCCCAGTCGGAGGAGGACCAGCGGCGCCTGGTCCAGGACGCCGGCCACGAACTCCGTACGCCGCTGACCTCGCTGCGTACGAACATCTCGATGCTGCGCCGGATCGGGGAACTGCCGCCCGCCGCCCGTGAGGAACTGGTCGCCGACCTGGCCCAGGAGTCCCGTGAGCTGACCGACCTCGTCAACGAGCTGGTGGCGCTGGCGGCCGGGCAGTCCGACACGGAACCCATGCGGCGTATCGACCTCGCCGAGGTCGCCGAGGACGTCGCGCTGCTCGCCCGCCGCCGCAGCGGCCGTGAGATCACCGTTCGCAGGAGCGGCACGACGACGGTCGACGGGCGTCCCGCCGCGCTGCAGCGCGCGGTGTCGAACCTCGTGGAGAACGCGGTGAAGTTCGACCGCGGCGGCAAGGCGGCCGTCGAGATCGCCGTCACGGGCACCACCACTGCCGGTGGTGGCATCGGGAACGTCCGCGTCGAGGTGCTCGATCGCGGTCCCGGTATCGACGACGGCGACCTCATCCGGGTCTTCGACCGCTTCTACCGCGCCGCGGACGCCCGCAGCCTGCCCGGCTCGGGCCTCGGCCTGTCCATCGTCCGGGAGGTGGCGACGGCCCACGGCGGGGCGCCTTTCGCCTTCCGGCGGGACGGGGGCGGCGCGGTCATCGGCTTCACGGTGGGCGTCGGCAGCGACTGAAGGGTGCTCCCGCTCAGCCGACGTGCACCCGCGGCCGTCGCGTGCGGTCGGGCTCGGCCTCGCGCAGCACCTCGCGGGTGACGGGGGCGACCTCGCCCTGGCCGAAGAGGAAGAAGCGGAGGAAGTTGGTGAAGGGGTTGCCCTCGGTCCACTCGAAGTAGATGTGCGGGATGCAGCCGGTGGTGTCGCGGACGTGCAGGACGAGGGCGGCCAGCGCGTTGGGGATGGAGGAGGACTCCAGGGTCAGGATGCGGTAGCGGCCGTGCAGCACCTCGCCGCGTACCGTCAGGCCCGCCTCGAACTCGGAGGGGTCGAGGACGGTCACCTCGACGAAGACGAAGTCCTCCTGGACCGGGACGTCGTTGTCGGCGCGGATCTGCTCGATCTTGTCGCGGTACTCGGCCTTGTCACGGTTGTCGGGCTCGTTGGCGATGAACCGGATGCGGCGGCTGGCGATATCGCGGACGAAACGTTCCGCCATGGGGTCCAGCGTCACGCTGGTCACGCGCAGCTCGAAGGCGCGGGCGAGCCGCGACAGCAGGGAGATGAGGATGATCCCGGCGATGAAGCAGGCGCCGATCTTCACACCGTCGGGGCGCTCGATGACGTTGACGACGGTGACGTAGAGGAGGACCGCCGAGACGACCGCGAAGCCGATCGTCCAGCCCTTCTGCGCGGCCCGGCGGGCGGCGATGGTCACCGCGATCGCCGCCGAGGACATCAGGACGAGGACGCCGGTGGCGTAGGCGCCGCCCTGCGCGTCGACGTCGGCGTCGAAGATCCAGGTGACGAGGAAGGCGACGAGGGTGAAGACGATCACCATGGGGCGCACGGCGCGGGCCCAGTGCGGGGCCATGCCGTAGCGGGGCAGGTAGCGGGGCATCAGGTTGAGGAGCCCGGCCATGGCGGAGGCCCCGGCGAACCAGAGGATGGCGATCGTCGACACGTCGTAGACGGTGCCGAAGGCGCCGCCGAGGTAGTGGTGGGCCAGATAGGCGAGGGCGCGGCCGTTGGCCTGGCCGCCCGACTCGAACTCCTTCTCCGGGATGAGCAGGGTGGTGATGAAGCTGGTGGCGATCAGGAACACGCTCATGATCAGGGCGGCGGTGGTCAGCAGCTTCTTGGTGCCCCGGATACGGCCCTTCGGGTTCTCCTCGGTGTCGTCGGGGTCGCCCTCGACGTGCGGCATGACGGCCACACCGGTCTCGAAGCCGGACAGGCCCAGCGCCAGCTTGGGGAAGACGAGGAGCGAGACGCCGATCATCGCGAAGATGTTGCCGTGGTCGGCGGTGAGACCGGTGGTCCAGTCGGTGACCACATGGCCCTGGGTCATGACGTGCCACAGCCCCACCACCACGACCACGACGTTCAGGCCCAGGTAGATGCCGACCAGCACGACCGCGACGCCGATCGCCTCCAGGAAGCCCTTGAGGAACACCGCGCCCAGCAGGGCCACGAGGACGAGGGTGATCACCATCTGCTTGTCGTGCAGGGTGCTGGTCAGGTGCGGGTTCTCCACCAGGTGGGTGGAGGCGTCCGCCGCCGACAGGGTGATGGTGATCAGGAAGTCGGTGGCGGCGAAGCCGAGCAGAGTGAGGACGAACAGCTTGCCCTTCCAGAACGTCAGCAGCCGCTCCAGCATCGCGATGGAGCCCTCGCCGCGCGGGCTCTCCTCGGCCACCCGCCGGTACACGGGCAGCGCGCCCGCGAGGGTGACTATCACCAGCACGATGGTGGCCACCGGCGAAAGGAGTCCGGCGGCCAAGGCCGCGATACCGGGCTGGTAGCCGAGGGTGGAGAAGTAGTCGACGCCGGTCAGGCACATGACCCGCCACCAGCGCTGGCCCTTGTGCTCGGGCGGGGTGTGCCCGGGCCGGGCTTCGGGCTCGGTCTGCGCGGGCTGCTGCCGGCCGGCCTTGCCGATGTCCGCCAGGCCCTCCAGCATCCACGCGCGCAGGCGACTCGTGCGGGCGTGGTCGGTGGTGGCCATCGACGGGCTCTCCAGACGTACGGCTATGCGAACGGTTTCGGCCATCGGGTGACGGCTGGACCAGCGTAAGCAGAGAGTTATCCGTGGGCCCACGGATGAGAGGCCGATCGCGTCAAGCTTCCGTTAAGACCGGCGAGGCGGGGGCCGGAAGTCCGGCGAGGCGGGGGCCGGCGACAGGGTTCGGCCGCGGCGGCTCATCGGCCGGTGTCAGTAGCCGGGCTTCTCCCACTCGTCGACGGTGCCGTCGCCGTTGTCGTCGTACATGTAGTCGTAGCTGTCGCCGTACGTGTCGTCGTACCGCGTGCACGCGCCCTCCACCCGGAGCTCGGGCTTGCCGCTGTAGTAGCCGGGGTGGACGGTGACCTCGATGCCGTCGCCGAGGGTGGTGGTGATGCCGGGGAGTCCGTGACCGGGCTCGCCCGGGGCCGGGGCCGGCAGGTCCTTGACCTTGTGGCCCTGCTTCTTCCAGGTGGCCTTGAGTCCCTTCACCGCGGTGCGGTAGTCCCCGGTGCTCGCGAAACGCAGGTCCCAGGTGAAGATCGGCTGGTCGCGGGTGACGCCGCTGTCGTCGAAGCCGAAGTCGTCGACGCAGGACGAGCTGCCCTCCTTCTCGGCGTACGGCGCGCCCGTGGGGGTCGGCGTCAGCTGGTAGTACGCCTCCTCGCCGATTCGCGTCGTGTCCCGTACGTAGACCCGGAACTCCTCGGTCGAGCGCACCCGGCCGCCTTCGATCGACTCACAGCCCTTGGCCGCCAGAGCGAACAGCACGACGAAGGCGAGAGCGACGGCCACGGCGACGATCTGACCCCGGCCGAAGACCCGCTCCGGCTTCTGCGGGGCGGTGGAGGGCACGGGGGCCGGGGAGGGTGTCGTCGTCTGCATGGCCTTGATCAAAGCCGCCGTACGCCGTTGCGGGCACCGTCCTTGTACTCAGACGACGTACTCATCCGGCCCCCGGAGTGGTGGGCCGCGACCCCACGGGGCGCGGGTTCTGCGGCTCGCCGCGTCGTACCGCACCGGGCGCCCGTCCCGTCGGCCGGTTCGCGCGCTCGGAGGAGTTGAGCTGCCAGGGCACGCTGGTGACCATCACCCCCGGGGTGAAGAGGAGCCGGCTCTTGAGCCACAGCGCGGACTGGTTGTGCAGCAGGTTCTCCCACCAGTGGCCGACGACGTACTCGGGGATGAAGACGGCGACGATGTCGCGCGGGCTCTCCCGGCGGATGGAGCGGACGTAGTCGACGACCGGGCGGGTCACCTCGCGGTACGGCGAGTCGATGATCTTCAACGGGACCTCGATGCCGTACTCCTCCCAGCGCTCGCGCAGCGCTGCCGCCTCGTCCCGGTCGACGGAGACGGTGAGCGCCTCCAGCAGGTTCGGGCGGAAGGCGCGCGCGTACGACAGGGCCCGCAGCGTCGGCTTGTGGATCGTTGAGACCAGGACGATGCCCAGCACTCTTGAGGGAGGGATGAGTTCGTCCTTCGGGTCGGTCACGGCGAGTTCGGCGGCGGTGGCGTCGTAGTGCCGCCTGATCCCGCGCATCATCGTCCACAGCGTGATCGCCGCGAGCACCGCGAGCCACGCGCCCTGGGTGAACTTGGTGGCGAGGACGATGACGAGGACGAGGCCCGTGACGACCGACCCGAGCGCGTTGATCACCCGGGCGGTGTGGTGGCGGCGACGCGGCGCCGGGTCGCGCTCGGTGCGAAGTTCGCGGTTCCAGTGCCTGACCATGCCGATCTGGGAGAGCGTGAAGGAGGTGAACACGCCCAGGATGTAGAGATGGATGAGGCTGGTGACGTTGGCCCGGTAGCCCCACAGCAGCAGTCCGGCGACGACCGCGAGGGCCAGGATCCCGTTGGAGAACGCCAGTCGGTCGCCCCTGTTGTGCAACTGGCGTGGCAGATAGCGGTGTTGGGCGAGGATCGAGGAGAGCAGGGGGAAGCCGTTGAAGGCCGTGTTCGCGGCGAGGATCAGGACGAGGGCCGTCGCGGCCTGGATGAAGTAGAAGCCCACGCTGTGCTCGCCGCCGAAGACGGCCGCTGCGATCTGGGCGATCACCGTGCGCTGGGTGTAGTTCTCGCAGCTGCCGTCCAGGCCGGTCAGCCGGCAGGCGTCGTCGGTGATGTGCACTTTGGCGACCAGCGCCAGTGTGGTGACGCCGACGAACATGACGATCGCGATGATGCCCATCGCCGCCATCGTCGAGGCCGCGTTCTTCGACTTGGGCTTCCGGAAGGCCGGTACGCCGTTGGAGATCGCCTCCACCCCGGTCAGCGCGGTGCAGCCGGAGGAGAACGCGCGCAGCACCAGCATGAGCAGGGCCAGGCCGGTGAGATGGGCGTCGCCGCTTTCCGCGCTGATGCCGTACCGCGCGCTCTCGGCGACCGGCGCGTCCCCGAGGACGTACCGGATCAGGCCCGTGATCACCATGATGAGCACGCCGCCGATGAAGAGGTACGTCGGCGCGGCGAAGGTCCGCCCCGACTCGCGCACGCCACGCAGGTTCATCGCGGTCAGGATCGCGACGAAGCCGAGGGCCAGCAGGACGCGGTGGCCGGCCAGTTCGGGCACCGCCGAGATGATGTTGTCGACGCCGGAGGCGACCGAGACGGCCACGGTCATGACGTAGTCGACGAGCAGCGAGGCCGCGACCACCAGACCGACCGAGGGCCCGAGATTCCTCGACACCACCTCGTACGAGCCGCCCCCACTCGGATAGGCGTGCACGACCTGGCGGTACGAGAGCACCACGACCGTCATCAGCGCCACCACAGCACCGGCGATCCATGGCGTGAAGTGCAGATAGGCGAGGCCGCCGAGGGTGAGGACGAGCAGGATCTCCTGCGTCGCGTACGCCACCGACGACAGCGGGTCCGAGGCGAAGATGGGGAGCGCGAGCCGCTTGGGCAGCAGTGTCTCGCCCAGCTCCTCACTGCGCATGGCGCGGCCGATGACCAACCGCTTGAGGACCCCCGTCACGTTGAACACGGCGCGAGGGTAAGCCGCGACGGGGGCCGTGAGGGGGAGGGCGACCGGGCCAGGGGGCGTTAAGAGACCGTCAGGATTTCAAAGAATACGTACATTTGGCGCAAAGTTCCCCGGCGGCTCAGTCCAGCCCCGACACCTTGAACACCGTCAGCGCCGTCTCGCGGTCGATCCGTTCCGACACGCGGCGCAGGGCACTCGCCCCGCACGTCAGGCTGCCCCGCTGGGCGGACAGTCGGGCGTCCTCGTCCAGGCGGTGCCAGAGCGGCGGATTGGCGACCAGCACCCGGGGATCGATCTCGACTCGCGCCCCGGAGGTGTCCCGCAGCACCAGCCGCTGACCGACGCCGTCCAGGCAGCACACCGACACCAGACGGTCGGTCCGCACCCGGTGCCTGCCCAGCAGCCCGCGGGAGACCAGCCAGCCCTCCCCTGCGGAGATCCGGGCCGGGAACAGCACCAGGAACAGCACGGCGGCGAGCGTGACCCACAGGGCGGCACGTGCCGCGGTGAGCGTGCCGGCACCCCGGTCGGCGAGCAGCAGGAAGCACAGGAGCACGGCGGCGCAGCGGACCGAGCTGCGCAGGTCCCCGGCCCAGTGACAGTCGTGCGCCACTTCCCGGGCGGGGTGCGGTGCGCGTGCGCCGGCCGCGCTCTGCGTGTCGTTGCGGCGTCCCATGAAACCGACGTTAGAGACCCCGGGGCTGTGGCGCCGTACCCCTTGACGCGTCTCTGACGGGCGATCGCGTCAAGGTTTCGACAGGACCGGGGCGCCCCGGGGCGCGGTCGTCGCGCATGCGGTGCGGCGGGACACGGACGCGGCGATCTGCAGGCTGCGCCTGCGTATGGGTTCCGTCAAGAGCGGATGAGGCGCCGTATGGAGCCCGTCAACGAACCCGGTGACGGCCGAAAACGGCTGTTTCCTCTAACCGTCGGACCGGTCACCGGCCGACGGTCACCGTCCGACCGGTCACCGTCCGATCGGTTCAGACCTCATCCGTCCGGACTCATTCATCCCGACCTCATCTAGGAGCATGCGATGGCCGACCTGGCCTTCGTCGTCATCACGATCGCGGTGTTCGCGCTGGTGGCCCTCGTCGCCAAGGGGGTGACGAAGCTGTGAGCGCCGAAAACATCGTCGGGCTCGTCGTGGCCGTCGCCCTGTTGGGCTATCTCGTCCTCGCCCTGGTTTTCCCGGAGAGGTTCTGAGCACGACATGAGCCCCGTCCTCGCCGGCGTCCTCCAGCTGCTCGCGCTCATAGCGGCACTGGCGCTCGCCTACCGTCCCCTCGGCGACCACATGGCCAGGGTCTACTCCTCCGACAAGCACCTGCGCGTAGAGAAGTGGATCTACAAGGGCATCGGTGCCGACCCGAACACCCAGATGCGCTGGCCCGCCTATCTGCGCGGTGTCCTCGCCTTCTCCGCCGTGGGCGTCCTCTTCCTGTACGTCCTTCAGCGCGTCCAGGGGCAGCTGCCCGGCTCGCTCGGCTTCAGGTCCATAGACCCGGACCAGGCGTTCAACACCGCCGCGTCGTTCGTGACGAACACCAACTGGCAGTCGTACTACGGCGAGCAGGCCATGGGCCACGTCGTGCAGACCGCCGGCCTTGCCGTGCAGAACTTCGTCTCCGCCGCCGTCGGCATCGCGGTGGCGGTCGCCCTCGTACGCGGCTTCGCACGGTCCCGCACCGGTGAACTCGGCAACTTCTGGTCCGACTTGGTGCGTGGCGTCGTACGTATCCTGCTGCCCCTGTCCGTCGTCGCCGCGATCGTGCTCGTCGCGTGCGGCGCGATCCAGAACTTCTCCGGGATCCACTCGGTCGGCCAGTTCGTGGGCGGCTCGCAGCAGTGGAACGGCGGTGCGGTCGCCTCGACGGAGGCCATCAAGGAGGTCGGCACCAACGGCGGCGGGTACTTCAACGCCAACAGCGCCCACCCCTTCGAGAACCCGACCCCCTTCTCCAACCTCTTCGAGATCTTCCTGCTGCTGGTCATCCCGTTCGCGCTGACCCGCACCTTCGGCCGCATGGTCGGCTCGCTGAGGCAGGGCTACGCGATCCTCGCCACGATGGTGACCATCTGGGCCGGCTTCACGGCGCTGATGATGTGGACCGAATTCGCGCACCACGGACCGGCGTTCGAGCTCGCGGGCGGTGCGATGGAGGGCAAGGAGACCCGCTTCGGCGTCGGCGCCTCCTCCATCTTCGCGGTGTCCACCACTCTCACCTCGACCGGCGCGGTGGACTCCTTCCACTCCTCCTTCACCGGGCTCGGCGGCGGCATCACCATGCTGGGCATGCAGCTCGGCGAGATCGCGCCGGGCGGCACCGGCTCCGGCCTCTACGGCATGCTGATCATGGCGATCATCGCGGTGTTCATCGCCGGTCTGATGGTCGGCCGCACCCCCGAGTACCTGGGCAAGAAGATCGGCACCCGCGAGATCAAGTTCGCGGCCTGCTACATCCTCATCACCCCGGCATTGGTACTTGTCTTCACCGCCGTGGCGATGGCCCTGCCCACCCCGGGCCACTCGATGACCAACAGCGGGGCGCACGGATTCTCCGAGATCCTGTACGCCTACACGTCCGGCGCCAACAACAACGGCTCGGCCTTCGCGGGTCTGAACGCCGACACGCAGTGGTTCAACACCACCATCGGGCTGGCGATGCTGCTGGGCCGCTTCCTGCCCATGGTGTTCGTCCTCGCGCTGGCGGGCTCGCTCGCCGAGCAGCAGCCGGTCCCGGCGACCGCCGGCACCCTGCGCACCGAAAAGCCGCTGTTCACAGGCCTGTTGGTGGGCGCGATCCTCATCATCACCGGTCTGACCTACTTCCCGGCGCTGGCGCTGGGCCCGCTGGCCGAGGGGCTGGCGTCATGACCACCGACGTAACGAAGACAGAGGACTCCATGTCCACGTCCACTCCCACCCTTGCGCCCCATCAGGACGCACCGACCGGGCACAAGCCCCCCGAGGGGCGCGTCGGCGCGGGCCTCTTCGACCCGAAGCAGCTGCTCAGGTCGCTGCCGGACGCCTTCCGCAAGTTCGACCCACGGGTGATGGTCAAGTCCCCTGTGATGTTCGTGGTGTTGGTGGGGTCCGTCCTGACCACGGTCTTCTCCTTCAAGGACCCGGGGGACTGGTTCGGCTGGGCGATCAGCGCCTGGCTGTGGCTGACCGTGCTCTTCGCCAACCTGGCTGAGGCAGTCGCCGAGGGTCGCGGCAAGGCGCAGGCGGACACCTTGCGCAGGGCCAAGACCGACACGGTGGCCCGGCGGCTCAACGGCTCGGTGGAAGAACAGGTCCCCGGCACCGAGCTGACCATCGGCGACCTGGTCGTCTGCGAGGCGGGCGACATCATCCCCGGCGACGGTGACGTCGTCGAGGGGGTCGCCTCGGTGGACGAGTCGGCGATCACCGGCGAGTCCGCGCCCGTCATCCGTGAGTCCGGCGGCGACCGCAGCGCCGTCACCGGTGGCACGAAGGTCCTCTCCGACCGCGTCGTCGTCAAGATCACGACGAAGCCCGGAGAGACGTTCATCGACCGGATGATCAGCCTGGTCGAGGGCGCGTCCCGGCAGAAGACGCCCAACGAGATCGCGCTGAACATTCTGCTGGCGTCGCTGACCATCGTGTTCCTGCTCGCGGTGGCCACGCTGCCGCCCTTCGCGGACTACGCGGGCACACACCTCACGATGGTCGTGCTGGTGGCGCTGCTGGTCTGTCTGATCCCGACGACGATCGGCGCGCTGCTGTCCGCGATCGGTATCGCGGGCATGGACCGGCTGGTGCAGCGCAACGTACTGGCCATGTCCGGCAGGGCGGTCGAGGCCGCGGGCGATGTCTCGACCCTGCTGCTGGACAAGACCGGCACCATCACGCTCGGCAACCGCCAGGCATCCGAGTTCGTGCCGGTGCGCGGCACGACGGAGGCCGAGGTCGCCGACGCCGCCCAGCTCTCCTCGCTGGCCGACGAGACACCCGAGGGCCGCTCCGTCGTCGTACTGGCGAAGGAGAAGTACGGACTGCGGGAGCGGACCCAGGGCGAGTTGACCGGCGCCGAGTGGATCGCGTTCACCGCGCAGACCCGGATGTCGGGCGTGGACGTCGACGGACGCAAGATCCGCAAGGGCGCGGCCGGTTCGGTCGTCGCGTGGGTCAAGGAGCAGGGCGGGGCGGTCGCCGAGGACGCGGCCGAGCTGACCGACGCGATCTCCGAGGCGGGCGGCACGCCCCTGCTGGTGGCCGTCGAGGACGCCGACGGCGCACGGGTGTTGGGTGTCATCCACCTCAAGGACGTCGTCAAGGAGGGCATGCGCGAGCGGTTCGACGAGCTGCGCCGGATGGGCATCAAGACCGTCATGATCACGGGCGACAACCCGCTGACGGCCAAGGCGATCGCCGAGGAGGCGGGCGTCGACGACTTCCTCGCGGAGGCGACTCCCGAGGACAAGATGGCCCTGATCAGGCGCGAGCAGGCGGGCGGCAAGCTGGTCGCGATGACCGGCGACGGTACGAACGACGCGCCGGCGCTGGCGCAGGCGGATGTCGGCGTCGCGATGAACACGGGCACGTCGGCCGCCAAGGAGGCCGGCAACATGGTCGACCTCGACTCGAACCCGACCAAGCTCATCGAGATCGTCGAGATCGGCAAGCAACTCCTCATCACGCGCGGGGCGTTGACGACGTTCTCCATCGCCAACGACGTCGCGAAGTACTTCGCGATCATCCCGGCGCTGTTCGCGGCCGTCTATCCGGGCCTGGACAAGCTCAACGTCATGGGCCTGTCCTCACCGGACTCCGCGATCCTCTCGGCCGTCATCTTCAACGCGCTGATCATCATCGCGCTGGTGCCGCTCGCCCTGCGCGGCGTGCAGTACCGGCCGGTGAGCGCGGACAGGCTGCTGCGGCGCAACCTCGGGATCTACGGCCTGGGCGGGCTGATCGCGCCCTTCATCGGCATCAAGATCATCGACCTGCTCATCTCCCTGATCCCCGGGCTGTAATTCCTCGAAAGCGTGTTGAAGGTCATGAACAACTCCCTTACGAACACGGCCCGGTTGCTGGGCGCGGGCCTCCGTGCGCTCCTGGTGTTGACCGTGCTCACAGGCGTGATCTATCCGATGGCGGTCACAGGTGTGGCCCAGGCGCTGTTCAGCAACAAGGCGAACGGCTCGGAGATCAAGGCGGACGGCAAGGTCGTCGGCTCCTCGCTGATCGGCCAACAGGGCTACGGCCTCGACTACTTCCAACCGCGCCCCGCCAACGGACTGGGTGTGAACTCGGTCAACACCCAGTACAAGCTGATTCTGTCCGGCGCCACGAACCGCTCCGGTGACAACGCCGACCTGATCAAGTGGGTCAAGGAGGCCAAGGCCAAGGTCGTCAAGGACAACTCGACGGCGGGCTACACGGTGAACCCGTCGGACGTGCCGGCGGACGCCGTCACCTCCTCCGGTTCCGGCCTGGACCCCGACATCTCCCCGGCGTACGCCGATCTCCAGGTCCACCGGGTCGCCGAGCGCAACGGCCTGTCCGTCGCCCAGGTGGACAAGCTGGTCAGGGACCACACGGACGGCCGCACCCTCGGCTTCATCGGCGAGCCCCGCGTGAACGTCCTTCAACTCAACGTCGCCCTCAAGGAACTGACCAAGAAGGGGTGATGCCCACGTGACCCGGGTGCTGCTCGTCGAGGACGACCCCCAGCTCGTACGGGCCCTTGTGCTCAACCTGCGGGCTCGCCGGTACGGAGTGGACGCGGCGCCCGACGGTGCCACGGGCCTGCGGCTCGCGGCACTCCGGCAGCCCGACGTCGTCCTCGTGGACCTCGGGCTGCCGGACATGGACGGCATGGACGTCATCAGGACGCTGCGCGCCCGGACCCGCGCGCCCATCCTGGTGCTGTCCGCCCGCCGGGCCTCCGACGAGAAGGTCGAGGCGCTCGACGCGGGCGCCGACGACTACATCACCAAGCCGTTCAGCATGGACGAGCTGTTGGCCAGGCTGCGCGCCGCAGTCCGCCGTACGGAGGCCATGCCGGTCGCCCCGGAGACCGCCCTCGTCACCACGGCCGACTTCACGGTCGACCTGGTCGCGAAGAAGGCCACCCGGAGCGGGCGGGACGTGCGGCTGACGCCCACGGAGTGGCACCTCCTGGAGATCCTGGTCTGCAACCCGGGCCGCCTCATCACGCAGAAACAGCTCCTCCACGAGGTGTGGGGCGCCTCCCGGACCACCAAGACCAACTACCTGCGCGTCTACATGGCCCAACTCCGCCGGAAACTGGAGTCGGACCCGGCCCACCCCCGCTACCTCATCACCGAGGCGGGGATGGGGTACCGATTCGAGAACTGACCTCCGCCGGGCCGGGCCGGAGCCCCTGGGGCGCTCTATTGCGGCCGGACCCCGAGGACTTCGAGCATCGCCCGGGTGGCCGGGCTCGGGTTGAACCGGCTCCACGCCAGGTACTCGACGCGATGCGGCCCGTCGGCCACCGATATCAGCGCCAGTCCGGGGTCCGCGGCGGCCAGCGGGCGGATGAACGCCGACGGCAGCAGCGCGACGCCGAGCCCGCGTGCGATCAGCCGGGTGATCAGCTCGACGACACCGGCCTCGTACGCGACGTCGCGGACCAGGCCCGCGGCGGCGAACGCCTGATCGGACTGGGCCCGGGCGGGAGTCCCGGCCACGAAGTCCACGAACGTCTCCTCGGCGATCTCGCGCAGGGTGACCCGGGAAGCACCCGCCAGCGGGTGCCCGGCCGGCACCACCAGCACATGCTCGTCGTGGTCGAGTGCGAGGGTCTCCACGCCGGACGGCGGTTCGCCCTCCGGCAGGCCGAGGAAGGCGATGTCCAGGTCGCCGCTCCGGATCGCCGCCGCCAGATCGTCACTGCGACCGGAACGCAGGGCGACGCGGACGTCCGGGTGCCGGGCGCGATACCGCTGCAGCAACTCGGGTACGTCGACGGCGGCCGTGGTCACGATCACGCCGACGGCGAGCCGGCCGCGTACCACGCCCGTCGCGGCGGCCGCGTCGGCAGCCGCGCGGTCGGCAGCGGCCAGGCACTCGCGCGCGCCGACGAGAAACGCCGCTCCCGCACTGGTCAGCTCGGTACGGCGGCTGGACCGGGCGAACAGCTTGACCCCGAGTTCCCGTTCCAGACTCGCTATCCGGTGACTGAGCGAGGACTGCACCACGAGGCAACGCTCCGCCGCGCGCGTGAAGTTGCGGGTTTCGGCGACGGCGACGACGTACCGCATCTGCTGGAGGTCCACGCGGCAATCGTTCTCGTTCATGGCTGGCATGGCAACCATGCTTTGGATTCATGACGAGCCGTGCTGAGACTGCATCACATGCATTCCTCGACCGAGCGGTCACCGGGCCGGCTGCGGACCCCGACTCCTTCGCAGGCGGCAACCGTCGCGCTCACCGCCCTCGCCCCCGCGTCCTGGGGCACCACGTACGTAGTGACCACGGAACTGCTGCCGCCCGCGCATCCGATGTTCGCCGGGCTGATGCGCGCCCTGCCCGCCGGGCTGCTCGCGCTGGCGCTCACTCGGGTGCTCCCGCGCGGGGACTGGTGGTGGAAGGCGGCCCTCCTCGGCGTGCTCAACATCGGCGGGATGCCTCTGCTGTTCCTGGCGGCCGAACGGCTCCCCGGCGGTGTCGCCGCCACCCTCGGCGCCGCCCAGCCGCTGCTGGTCGCGGGCCTGGCCGTCGCCGTGCTCCACGACCGGCCGACGGCCTGGCGACTCGCCTGGGCTGTCATCGGCGTGGTCGGCGTCGGACTCGTCGTACTCGGTCCGGCGGCCCGGCTGGACACCGTCGGGGTGCTCGCCGGGCTCGGGCATACGGCCACCATGGCCGGCGGGGTCGTCCTCACCAAGCGCTGGGGCCGTCCGGCGGGGGTCGGTCCACTGACCCTGGCCGGCTGGCAACTGACGGTCGGCGGACTGCTGTTGCTCCCGCTCACCTTCGCGTTCGAGGGAGCGCCGCCGGGGATCGACGCCGGAGCGGTCTGCGGCTACCTGTGGCTCGGCAGCATGGGCGGGTTGATCGCGTACACGCTGTGGTTCCGCGGGATCGGGCGGCTGCCGGTCGGGGCGTCCGCACCGCTGGTGCTGCTGTCCCCGCTGGTCGCGACCGTCATAGGCATCGCGCTGGGCGAGTCACTGAGCCTGCCGCAGACGCTCGGCTTCGCCCTCGCCCTGGCCGCGCTGCTCGCCGCGCAACTCAATCCCCCCAACCTGAAGAGAGTTTCGATGACGGAGAATTCGATGACCCAGAACATGACGATCGCCGTGCTGGGCGCCACCGGGATGGTCGGCAGCCGGGTGATCACCGAGGCGAGCGCACGCGGACACCGGGTGCTCGCCCTGTCCCGCAAGCCCGAGAGCCCCGCGAGCGAGGACCCGAACGTGACGCCGATCGCGGTCGACGCCAATGACGCCGGCGCCGTACGCGAGGCACTCGCAGGCTCCGCCTCGACCGGCGCCCGCCCCGCGGACGCCCTCGTGCTGGCCGTGCGGACCTTTCCGGTCGACCAGGAGTTCCTGGTCGGCGCCACCGGTACGGCGCTGGACATCGCCGCGGAGCTGGGGATACGCGTCCTCGTGGTGGGCGGCGCCGGCGCCTTGCGCAGCCCCGACGACCCCGACCTGCTGATCGCCGACAACCCCGCGTACGTGCCCGCCGAGTTGAGAACCGTCGCCGCCGCGGGAACAGCTCAGCTACGGACCTGCCAGGCCCACTCCGGCGCCGACTGGGTCTACCTCAGCCCCCCGGCCCTGCTCGAACCCGGCGCCCGAACCGGCCACTACCGGCGCGGCACCGACACCCTGCTCACCGCCCCCGACGGCCGCTCCTGGATCAGCGCCGAGGACCTGGCTGTAGCCGTGGTCGACCACCTCGAAACCCCCGGCCCCGACCACCACATCACGATCACCCACCACGACGAACCCCACCTGCCGACATAAGCCCACCGAAGAAGCCCGAAGACCCCGCCCGAACGCCGAGAATCCCGGGGGCTACGGCCACACCAGGCAATAAGGCTGATGCCCCGCCTCATGCAGCCGATGGCTGAAAGCGTGCCATTCGTGCGGCGATTGGGGCGGGAGGGCGCTGACCTGGGGTTTCGCAAGGGAATGCACGTTGAACTGGGAAAACTTCTCTCGGTGGCTCTCACGGGGCAACGCCGTTTCCCAGGCTCATGTGCCCTGGATGTGCCCTCGCAGGGTGGGGCGTTTGGCTAGCCATCGCCGATACATTCGTCGATGGTCAGTGGCGCGGAAGCCGCCATAGATGAGTGGCTGCCCGGGCTCGGTCTGCGGGCTTCTCGCGGACGAGGTGGTACAGGTTCTCGAAGTACTCCTGCCAGCGGTTCGGATCCGGCATGGCGTTCTGCGCGCGCTTCGCGCGCTCCGCCTGCACCAGCGGTTGCATGCCCTCCCAGACCGAGATCACCGAGCCTCCGAGGTATCCGGAGACGGGTTCGATGTCCACCACTCCGTGTGCGACGAGAGCTCCGAGATTGTCGTAGAACCAGGCCAGTTCACGGACTAGGTCCCGGTCATCGTCCGGCAGCCCGGCCAGTCCAGCGGACAGGTCACAGGCAGGCAGGCGCTCGTGCACGACTTGCCGTGCCTGCGCCAGCCGCACGCTTCGATGCTCGCGGAAGAGATCTACAAGAACCGGCAGCGTGTTGGCGTGCTCGGTCAGCCGTAACTGTAGAAACGAGACGGCCCCGCTTACCGCCAGCGCTACCAGCGATACCACCAGTGCCGCGATCTCCAATATTGCCTCCGTTAGCAGCTAATGATGCAGTGAGGCAGCGGCTGCTGACGCCATCAATCAGGCCGGGCCGCGACGCCGTCGAGCACGCGAGCCGGGGTGCGCCGGTGCGTGGGGTTTGGGCGGCGCGGTGCCCGCGGGGTCGTTCGGGAGAGACAGGGGGTCGACGGGGCCCGGTGGTTGGCCATCGACTGTCTCCATGCCGGGCAGGAATGCATGGTTCGGGCCGGTGCGAGCGTGCTGGGCGCGCTCGGGTACCGGGAGAATGTGGCGGCGGGTGAGCTCAGCGACATCAATCATGGGGGCGACGACGATGCGGTTGAGGAGCTCTGCCTGTTTGGGTTCCAGGGCAGTGAGATGCCTGAGTACGGCAAGGATTTCGACGAGCTCTCGGCTCCAGTCGGGTTCCCAGTACTCGGGGCGCTCGCGGTCGAGTTCACTGGTTATTTTGCCGGCGGTGCGGTCGCTGCGGTAGGCGAGCCAGCTGTCGAGTACGTTGCGCCCGCCGGTGGTGTAGTTGCGCATGCGTGGGGTCACACCGGTGAAGATGCCGCCCTCGATGACAAGTTGCTCGCTTCCGCTGTCGTAGCTGACGATCGAAGGGAGCGTCTCGGGGGCGACTTCTCGGGCGTACATGATCTCGGGATGTAGGTGCCGCCACCAATTCGATGTGCCTGCTGGGCGCCCGTCGTCGGGATTGACGCAGCGTGCGCCAAACGTCGAGGCCCACAACACGTGGTGTCCCAGGCTGATGGCCTGGTGCCAGAGACTGCGATCGGCGGTCAGGGGGATGCGTACGCCGAGGGAGTTGAGGTCGTCCGCGTAGTGCTCGGTGAAGGCCGGGTGGGAGGTGACCGCGGCAATGTAGGCGAGTAGGTCCTCGGGGAGGACTTCCTGGAGGCCATAGGAGTTGGCGAGGTGGTGTGACAGTCCCGGGGTGATGTTGGGAGTTTGATCTGCATGTAGGAGCGGCAGAACACGGCCCCCATTTCCCTTGAAATAGTCATTGTCAGGAACGAGGTCAGTGAAGAGCAGCGCTGGGCCGGTCTGCAGACGCTGGGTGTGCTGTTCAACGACGAAGATCTGACCGTCGATGACGGCTTGCCACAGCTCGGGTCGGGGACGGTCGATGACGCGGCCGTCGGGTATGAGCCACTGGCGGTCCAGGGCCCGGCGGGCGATACGTTCCGGAGGAGGGCAGGAGCCTTGTTCGACGCGGAGGAGCGTTGGCGGGTGGGGGTGACCGGGGATCTGGAGTGCTTCCTTGTCCAGGCTACGGTCGCCGGTCTCTTTGAATAGGGCCTGCTTTATGACCGGGTCGCGTTCTTGGACGAGACGGTTCCAGCGTCGGCGCAGGATGGACTTTGAGGGGCTGACGACCCAGTTCCGGTTGGGTTTGATACCGGGTTTATGCCAGGGCATGAGGTCGGTGAGGGCGGGGAAGGTGTCCCACCCACTGTGAGAGGCGGGGGTGAAAGGGGCGCGCTCGACAGACCGTGAAGTGCGCCAGCCGGGACTGTTGATGCGCAGGTTGTGCAGTTGCTCTTCTTTGCTCTCGCGGGTGCCATGAACGGCCATGTAGTGGACGGGGGCTGGTTCGTCTTGTTGCTCTCCTTGCCGGCGGACGAAGATGGCAATGGCTAACTCTTGCTGGACTCCAGGAAAGAAGCGGCTATTGACCGGGGGCCTTTTGGTCTCAGGTGTGAGGTCGATGACCCAGCCCTCGGTGCAGGCGCGTCGTAGGTAGGAGCGCATGCCCTGGAAGCCTGCGCCGCGGATGAATCCGCCGGTGCTGATGAAGCAGACGACGCCGTGACGGTGGTCGTCATGCTGGTCGAAGACCTTGTGGGTGGCCCAGCGCCAGAAGTAGGTGCACAGGTTTTTCAGTTTGTTCTCGTACACGCCTGCCGCACCGCGCAGCCGGAACGCGTCCAAGGGTGGGGCGCCGCGGTCCGGTGAGCCCTTTTCGATCCATCCGCCCTGGCCTTCTGCTTGTTCGCGGTGGGGAGGGTTGCCGATGACGACGGTGATGCGTTCGTTGCGCTGGATGGTGCTGGCTGCTTCGGCGTCATCACGTAAGGGCCCCCACAGGGCACCGTGGCGATCGAAGAGTTCACTGGGCCGCCATGGGTCGGCGAGAGTGTCGGCCAGATGCAGCCGCATGTCGCGCAGCCGTACTCGGGCATTGAGGTGGCGCAGCATCTGCCCGACGCGCATCTGAGCGACGGCGAAGGCGCCCATCTGCTTTTCGAACCCGATCAGCCGTCCGGCGAGTTCTTGCACGGATTCGGCACGGAAGCCTTCATTGCCACCCTCGGACTGCTTGCGGGCCACGAGTTCGATGATGCCGGTCAGGAAGGTGCCGGTTCCCATCGCCGGGTCGATGATGGACACACCGGAGTCGGCGAAGCCATCCGGGCAATCCAATGTGGTGGCCAGCACCTCGTCTACAAGGCGGATCATCTCCGTCACCAGTGGGGCCGGGGTGTAGTAGGTGCCGGAGTCCTTGCGCAGATCGGCGTCGTACTCCTGCAGGAAGTGTTCGTAGAGATGGATGTGGAAGCCGGGTTCGCCGGCCAGGGAACTCCTCCAGTCGACGGCGTCGATGACGCGGACGAGCATGTCGAGGCTGTCGCGGAATTCTCCCTCGACTTGATCGGTGAGGATCTGTAAGGCGCGGCCCATGACGGAGTGCTCGACTCCAAGGCGTCGGCCTACCTCGTGCAGGCTCATACCGACCAACGCGCTGCCGTTGGTGTCGGAGCTGGCGAGCAGAAGTGCGAAAGTGACGGACTGGGCGTAGCGGTCAGCAAAGGTCGCCCGCTGGTCTCGGTCGTCCGTGGTCGGGAAGAGGTCAACCTCAAGTGTGGAGGCCAGGTAGGTGAACGGGCGCTGGTGACGTGGGAGGACCGCTTCAGCATCGAGGCGGTCGTGAACTGCATCGCGCAGAAGAGTGCACAGGGGGGCGACCTGGGCAACCACTTCCCGCATCGACGTCAATGGCTTGGGCTGCCAGCTGAAGAACGCGGCAAGCATCGCCTCGAAGGCGGCCTCACTGGCTACGGGTAGCCGTAGGCGGGAGCCAGCGCTGCGTAGATCACCCTCGAAGTGGATGGCCTCGCCGTACTGCCGACCTGAGCGGTACATGATCCAGGTCTGACCGTTCGTGTAGATCAGGTTGGGTAGTTTTGCCATGCCTTCCCACTGACGGCGGTCGCGCTGGTTCAGGCCGCCAGGATGGATCACGCTCTTGTCGGGGCTTTTCAGCTCGACATAGCCGACGATGTTGCGCGGCAACTTTCCAATCCGCACCGCCAGGTCAGGGCGTATCCGATGCGCGGCGATAGCCACCTCAGCATGCAGGACCGCTTGCAGCCCTAGCACCCCTGCTGCGTCGACGAGAAGGGTTTCCACCGCTCGGCGGATCGCGGCTTCCTTTTGACCGTGCAGCAACGCCTGCTTACACGTCGCACCGAATTCGCTGACGATCCTCCGAAACCGGTCCTTGCGCTGCATCCTGCCCCCAAGGCCAGCACAACCCGCATCTTCCTCAACTCACGGTAAACGCAACATCACTCTTCGTCGAGAGTGCCGCCCAAGGTGCCGAGTCAAGTGACCGTTCAGCGGCAGCGGCATCGATGGAGGAAGCGCCCGGCATGTGGGTAGTGGTGCTGGACGGCAGGAGCGCGGCGATGACCACGAGAGTCTGCTCGCAGTGCGTCAGCCGCTGAGCTTTATCTGGATGGCGAGGACGCCGAGGGCTTCCTTCTCGGGTGGGTAGATCTTCCGGATGTTGACGAGTTGTTCGTCGCGGGTGGCTGTCGGGTTGACGTTGCCCGACCCCTCGCCGTCGAGCATGGCGTCGAAGTCGGCGTACTCGGTGACACGTTGGATATTCACAAGGCAGGTCTCGTCGGTCCCTTTGATCCGGAAGCGGATGGTGTCGCCAGCGGCGAGGTCAGCGAGGTGGGTGTATTTGACCCGCACCTCGATGGTCTTGGTGCCTGCGGCCACGAGATCGAAGTACTGGCGGTAGAGGTTGAGTTCGTGGACGCGTGGGGTGGTGTTGCTCATTGGGCAGGGATGCTCCTG
Organism: Streptomyces sp. SAS_270; assembly: GCF_052543295.1. NCBI lineage: Bacteria > Bacillati > Actinomycetota > Actinomycetes > Kitasatosporales > Streptomycetaceae > Streptomyces > Streptomyces sp. SAS_270. The sequence continues at coordinate 161,286 of NZ_JBMNDS010000004.1, read as the reverse complement.
GGCGCTGGTCCGGTGATCAGGCGGCCGATCTCGGCCGCGGAGTACGAGCGGAAGAAGTGTCGGGGGTCGGAGAGCAGGATCTGGGCAGTGGTCAGCAGTTGGTCGGCGTATTCGGTGATGGTGCCGGGCCATTGCCGGGTGTCGAGCATCCAGTCGGCAGCGCCTTCTGGCAAGCGGGCGCCGTCTTCGCGGATGCGGGACTTGGAGAGCTTGGCGCCGGTGTCGGTGACGACCTGCGGGCAGAACAGGCGGGCGGGGAGCTGGGCGCGGGTGAGACCGACGGCTTGGAGGGCTTCGTCGACGAGGAGGGAGCCGAAGATCCAGTCGCCGCCCTTGACCATGACGTACAGGGTTCCGTGGGGCGGAGTGCCGGTGAGGGCGAGTTCCTTGACGAGGTTGCGGTAGAGGGTGGCCAGGTCGAGGTAGCCGCCAGCGGTGGGTGTGACGGTGGTTCGGTAGGGACCGTGGTGGAGGCATACGGCGGCGACAGTGGCCTCTTCTCGGTCGGCGAGATGGACCCGGGTGTGTTCCGCGTGCTTCTCCGCCCAGCCACAGCTTGTGTGCGGGCAGGGGATGCGCAGGTGCGGGGTGCCGGTGGAGGGGGCGAGCCACCAGCGGGCGGCGTCGAGGCGGGGGAGCAGCCGTAGCCAGGTTCGGCGGAAATGCTCGCTGGCCTGCTGCTGCGTGTAGGTCTCGACGCGGTGAGGGATGCCCAGGCGTCGGGACAGAGCCGTGAAGAGCGGCTGGTAGAGAGCGTTGACGAGGTCGGTCAAGGCTTGCTCGCCCAGGGCTTGGGCGTAGGTGCGTTGGTAGCGGTGGCCGTTGGTGGGGTCGGTGGCCAGTTCGTACGGGGCGTTGTCGAGGGCGCTGAAGAGGACTTCGGTGGGGGTGCCGAAGCGGCCGCGCAGGCGAGCGGCCATCGCGAAGGCTAGGGACTGCACGAGCGAGGTGCCGATGTGCGGGGCGCCGTTGATCTGAGTGCCGACGACCAGCACGATCCGCTCCGGTGGAGTGGCCAGGATGCGTGGGGTCAGGATGTCCTCGGCGCGGAGAAGTGCGTTGGCGAGCACGGTGTTCGGTGAGACGAGGTGGGTCGTCACAGGTGTCCCCTTGAGGTTGGGGTAGAGGGGCGTGGGGCCCGGTTCTAGAGGCAGGCGTCGGCGTGTGCTTCGTCCTTGGCCGCGGCGACGTACGGGTGCTGGAGAGCAGCGCGGAGGGCGTCCGCGTCGGTGAGGGTGTCGTCGTCAGGCAGCTCGCACCACCCGCCGAACCAATCGTCGAGCAGCTCCAGGCCCGGTGCGACGAGCCAGGAGTTGGTGGAGAGGTGCCGTACCGGCAGATCGTCCCAGCTGGCTGCGGTGCCGGTCGGGACGGCGTAGTAGAGACGCCCGTTGGGCCTGTCGTAGAGCACGGGGCCGACGGAAGTACCGATGCAGCGCAGGTAGGCCAGGGCCAGGAGGCCGATCTCGGCGGAGGTGCGCACGACGTCCCAGCCGTCGCCGACCTTCAGCAGCCGCAACCCCGGCACGTCGTTCACCATGGGAGCCCTTCGCAACGCGTCACGCACGGACATCACGCATCCCCCAGCGGCCGGAAGCTGTGGCTCGCGCCGAGCGAAGAGGTGGATTCCGTGGTCGGCGTGAGGTGGCGGACCATGATCAGTCGAGCGCCTGCTGCTGTTATCTGCCGCTTGCGCTCGGTGCCGAGGCCCTTCGGGCCGAGGTGGCTGAGAGCCGGAACCACGGCACCGTAGGCATCGGGGAGTTCGAGCGCGTCGAGCAGACCGACGAAGGCGGGGGAGCGGACGATCACTGTGGTGTCGCGTTCGGTGAAGACGCCGCACAGGGCCAGTTCGTGCCGGTCGCAGTACTCGGTGAGGCAGTCGACGAGCGCCGTATGGCGGGGCAGGCCGCCGGTGACGTGGCGCAGGTAGCCGAAGACCTGAGGGAAGGCGATGGGGCGGCGTTCTGTGATGAGGTCGTCGTCCATGCCCATAGCGTCGGCCGTCGTGAACGGCCTCGAAATGACCTGCTGTTGTACTTCCGTTGCACTTCCCGCCCCACGTCGTCACTGACAGTGCTTCCATACGTGACGTAGGGAGGTCATCCGTGGTCAGCGTGCAGCAGTGGACAGGTCGGGAGGCGAGCGCCCTGCGCGCCGCGTTGCGTATGAGCATGCGCGCTTTCGCCGAGCACCTCGGTGTCGCGCTGCGCACAGTTGCGAAGTGGGAGAGCCTCGACGCGGAGACGCAGCCCCGACCGGACACCCAGGCCATCCTCGACACCGCACTCGCACGGGCGGATTCCGCTGCCCAAGCCCGCTTCGAGGCAGTGCTGTTCCCTGAGCGGAAGAGCGCGCGGCCGGCGGACTACGAGACCTGGACCGACGACATCGAGCGCGCTGTTGTCTGCATCAGCCGCCAGGACTTTCCTTTCGCCTCAACCCTGTTGAACCGCTGGCTGGGCAACCATGCCCCCCATCAGCTGGACGACAAGGGCCTCTATTTGTACGGCCGTTCCCTCGTCCTCCTTGGCGACCTCCAGCGCGACCAGGGCGCGATCCTCGGCCCACTCTCAGCCTGGCACTCCTACTTGAGCGCCCGCGGCATGTTCACCGAGCTCGACATCCCGCGCCGGGTGGCTCAGATCGAGCTGTCTTTGGCCGTCGTCCAGGAGATGTCGGGCCAGCTGGATTCCTCCGCTCGCCAATACGAACTCCTCGCCGGGGATGAGCGCTTGAGCCCGCGTGACCGTGCCAGGGCGCGGCTGTGGGTGGGTACGGCGCTGAGCAAGGAGGGCGACAACGAGTACGCGACCGGCGTCATGGTCGAGGCTACTCGCTCCTTCGAGGATCTGGGCGAACCGGAGGACTGGTCGGTTGCCCACCAGAAGCTTGCGCTGGCCCATCGTGGCGCTGGCGACCTGAAACAGGCCCTCCATTACATCGACGTCGCTCGCACCACCGGCACGGTTGACTCTCCGATGCAGCGGGTGCGGCTGGACACCGCGTACGGGCACATCCTTCTGTCGGATGCGGCGACCCGGAATGATGGGCTGTCCGTCCTCGATCAAGCGGCACAGGTGGCCCGCCAGTACGGGCTGAGCCACCAGCTGCGCAGCATCGAGGGCATCCGGAAGGACGAGCAGGGATAAGCCAGGGAGTGCCAGTGCCGGAGCACGAGCAGCGCCAGATCACCGACGAGCAGTTCCACGACGCGACGCTGATCTGGACCTACCACCAGATGGGCCACGAGCAGCGGCCCTGCTCGGCGGCGATCGGCCTGGGCAGCCACGACCTCGGCGTCGCCACAGCGGCCGCCGACCTCTACCGCGCAGGCCTCTTCCCAGTCGTGGTCTTCAGCGGCGGCAACAGCCCCACGACCCGGGACCGCTTCCCGCGCGGGGAAGCAGTCCACTACCGCGAGCACGCTCTGAGCCTGGGTGTGCCGGACGAGGCGATCCTGGTCGAGGCGAAGGCGGCCAACACCGGCCAGAACATCACCTTCTCCCGTGAGCTCATGGGAGGGGCCGGTATCGAGATCGATTCGCTGCTGCTGATCTCGAAGCCGTACATGGAGCGCCGCTCGTACGCGACGTGCCGCAAGTTGTGGCCGGAGGCTGAGGTGGTGTGCGCTTCCGAGCCGCTCGAGTTGGACGACTACATCAAGTCGATCGGTGACGAGAGGCTCGTTGTCGACATGCTCGTCGGCGACCTGCAACGGGTGATCGAGTACCCGAAGCTCGGCTTCGCCGTCGAGCAGGACGTACCGGGGGATGTGTATGACGCTTACGAGCGCCTTCTCCACGGCGGATTCGACAGTCGCCTCATCAGTACCTGAGTCGCCGCGCGTCGGTCTGCCTGGCGGAGTGTGTGCGATCCACCAGCCGAACCTGTTCCCGCGGCTGTCCACGCTGGCCAAGCTGTACGCCGCTGACCGGTGGATAGTTCTCGGCGACGTCCAGTTCGCCCGGCGCGACTACCAGCACCGGGCCCGCCTTGCGGCACTGGACGAGCCCGCTCATCAGCAGTGGCTGACGCTTCCTACGCGTCTGCCCGAAGGGCGCTCGACGCTGATCAGTCAGGCGCGGCTCGCCGAACCGGGCCGCTCCCGTCGCACCGTCAGTCTTTTGATTCGGCAGTACTACGGACGCAGCCGCCACTGGCCCGCGGTGCGTGAAGTCCTGGAGGCGGTTCTCAATGAGTTCGAGGCGACCGACCGTGTCTCCGACGTTGCCAGGGCGTCGACGGTCGCCCTGCTCACCGCGTTGGGCTGGAGCGGCGAGGTATTGGACAGCAGCGCGATTCCGACCCGAGAAGGCCGCTCGGAGCGACTCGCCGACCTCGCTGCGGCCACCAGGAGCACCCAGTATCTCTGCGGCACGGGCGGCCGGCGCTACCTCGACACTCAGGCGTTCGACGCCCGTGGCATCCAGGTGCTGTCCTTCCACACCCCTGTGGACACGGGCGACCCGCTGTGGCGGTGGGCCCGCCAGACCAGCAGCCTCTGGGCGATGAGCAGCTTGGGACCAACGGCCCTCGGGGAGAAGCTGATCGAACATCGACCGGCTGTTGCCCTGAGGGTTTCCGCGTGACTGAGCCGAGCGCTCCGGAGAAAGGCCCTTCCTGTACGTCGGTGTCATCGCCACCCCGCCGGGCCTGGGCTTCCTCGACACCGAGGCGATCGAAGGGCACAGCCCGGCTACCCCATGCGCTCAGCCTGGCGCACACCGGGTGAGGCGCTTCGCCTACCGCCCGGGGACGCCATCGCCGTGCCCATGCCGTACGCCTCGCTCAGGATGCCCAGGGCGAGGGTGTCGGAGATCCCGGCGGCCCACTTGTTGACCGTGTTGAAGATGGCCGGCGCGAAACCCCAGCTCAGGGCCACACCAAGCAATAAGGCTGATGCCCCGCCTCATGCAGCCGATGGCTGAAATCCTGCCACTCGTGCAGCAGTTGGTAGACATTGAACGCATCCCGCGGCCCGCCGCGGTCCGGGACTGTCGACCAGATGAAGGCGGCCGCGCCGACCGCTTCCTCGCCGATGCCGCGGAGGGGGTCGACGACTGTCATCGGGAGCTTGACCACGGCGTAGTCGGGGTGGAGGACGACCAGCTCCAGTGGGGGCACCTTGTGCAGGGGGACGCCCTCGATGCCGGTGAGGACCATCGCGGCCATCGTCTCCGGCTTGATCTTGGTGAACATGCCGTTCATGCCGAGCTCGTCGCCGCCGAGTTCCTCGGGGCGCATCGAGATCGGGACCCGGGCCGCCGTCGCGCCGTCGGGCGCGCCGAAGTATTTGTACGTCACCCCCACCCGGCCACCATTCCCGCTCCCTGCCCCGAGCCGGTCCGCCTTACGGTCCATGAAGTCCATACCGTCCATACGGGCCGACTGCTCGATCCGCTCAGGCTCATTCTGCGATGCCTGAGGAGATCCCTGCGGGGATCCCTGTGAACCCTGGGGTCCCTGGGGCCCCTGCGAACCCGGTGTTCCGGGCGTTCCCTGTCCCTGGGTCTGTCCCTGTACCGGGGACGGTCCCTGTGCCTTGGCCTGCCTGGCCTCGGCCGCTTCCTCCGCCTCGCGTCGGTGCTTCCCCCGCCGGGCACGCCGAGGACCGAGGTCATCGGTCCCCTCGCCCAGTCCGCCACCGCGATGCATATCTCCACCCGACTGCTTTTCTAGGACGCGCAGCCCCCGCCGCGCAACCCGATCATCGTGACAGTGACCTCCCCCGCGGCCGCACGCCGAAACGTGCGTTGAAACACCTGTCCGCAGGATCTTCGCAGCCTCTGACACCATGGCTCGTGTGAGCTATCCGTACGAAGCCCCAGTTTCGCAGACTCTTTTCGACCGTGCGGCTGCCGTCACGCCCGGGGGCGTGAACTCCCCGGTGCGCGCGTTCCGCGCCGTGGGCGGTACGCCCCGATTCATGGTGTCCGGTATCGGTCCATACCTGACCGATGCAGACGGCCGCGAATACGTCGACCTCGTATGTTCGTGGGGACCGATGATCCTCGGCCATTCCCACCCCGATGTGATCGCCGCCGTGCAGGAGGCTGTCGGACGCGGGACCTCCTTCGGTACGCCGGGGGAGGGCGAGGTCGCGCTCGCCGAGGAGATCGTTGCGCGCGTCGAGCCCGTCGAGCAGGTGCGGCTCGTGTCGAGCGGCACCGAGGCGACCATGTCCGCCATCCGTCTCGCCCGCGGATTCACCCGGCGCACCAAGGTGATCAAGTTCGCCGGGTGCTACCACGGGCACGTCGACTCGCTGCTGGCCGCGGCGGGGTCGGGGGTGGCGACCTTCGCGCTGCCCGACACCCCCGGCGTCACCGGCGCCCAGGCCGCCGACACGATCGTCCTTCCCTACAACGACCTCGACGCCGTGCACGAGGCCTTCCGGGCGCACCCCGGCGAGATCGCCTGCGTCATCACGGAGGCCTCGCCCGGCAACATGGGCGTCGTCCCGCCGCGGCCCGGGTTCAACCAGGGGCTGAAGGACGCGTGCGCCGAGAACGGCGCGCTGTACATCTCCGACGAGGTGATGACCGGCTTCCGCACCAGCAGGGCCGGCTGGTACGGCGTGGACGGTGTGCGGCCGGACCTGATGACCTTCGGCAAGGTCATGGGCGGCGGCTTCCCCGCCGCGGCCTTCGGCGGCCGCAGGGACGTCATGGAGCACCTCGCGCCCGCCGGACCCGTCTACCAGGCCGGCACCCTCTCCGGGAACCCGGTCGCCACCGCCGCCGGGCTCGCCCAGCTGCGGCTGCTGGACGATGCGGCCTACGACACCGTGGACGCCGTATCGGCGCAGATCCAGTCCCTGCTGGGGGACGCGCTCACCAAGGAAGGTGTCGCGCACCGGCTGCAGAACGCGTCCAACATGTTCTCCGTCTTCTTCACGGACGGAGAGGTGAGGAACTACGAGGACGCGAAGGCGCAGGAGTCGTTCCGGTTCACCGCCTTCTTCCAGTCGATGCTGGCGCAGGGCGTCTACCTGCCGCCGTCGTCGTTCGAGTCCTGGTTCGTCTCGACCGCCCATGACGAGCGGGCCATTCAGCGGATCGCCGACGCCCTTCCGGCGGCGGCGCGGGCAGCAGCGGAGGCCACTGCATGAGCAGCAACGACGACAGCACCGGGCGCGACGGGTACCCGGACGAGGACGTCACCGTCGTCCACGTGATGCGGCACGGTGAGGTCGCCAACCCGGACGGGGTGCTCTACGGGCGCCTGGCGGGCTACCACCTGTCCGAGCTGGGGCGGCAGATGGCCGAGCGGGTCGCCGAGCACCTCGCCTCGCGTGATGTCACTCACGTCGGCGCGTCGCCGCTGGAGCGGGCGCAGGAGACGGCGACGCCGATCGCCAAGGCGCACGGCGTGGATCTCGCCACGGACGGGCGGCTGATCGAGGCCGACAACGTCTTCCAGGGCAAGACCTTCGGTGTGGGGGACGGCGCGCTGCGCCGGCCCGCCAACTGGAAGCACCTGGTCAACCCGATGAAGCCGTCGTGGGGCGAGCCGTACGTCGACCAGGTCGTCCGCATGATGGGCGCGCTGGACGCGGCCAAGGACGCGGCGCGCGGCCACGAGGCGGTGCTGGTGAGCCACCAGCTGCCGATCTGGATCCTGCGTTCCTACGTCGAGCGGCGGCGGCTGTGGCACGACCCGCGCAAGCGGCAGTGCACGCTGGCGTCCCTGACGAGCTTCACCTACCGCGGAGACAAGATCGTCTCGGTGGGTTACAGCGAGCCGGCCCGCGATCTCGTCCCCGCGCATCTCCTCGCCGGTGCCAAGCCGGTGAAGGGGAAGGACAAGGCTTTCGGGGCGTAAGGGCACGCGCCGTGCGTGACGGGAAAGTGCGCACGCACCGTACGTGACGGCAATGTGCGCACACGCGGTACGCGACGGAAAAGTGTGCACGCACCGTTGCCGGTTGTGCACTCCCGAGCAAGGTGTGCGCCCGTCACAAAGCGTATGCAGCCGTGTCATCAGAGCGTATCTTCGTAAAAACAGTTAAATATGCGTGAGTTTGAAGGAACCGCCGTCTTCGTCGTGCCCTCTCAATGGGTGCCAGCTGAAAGCCAGCTGAGAGGGAACGACGAAACGGGGACGCCATGCGGGAGTTCAGTCGACGGGGAGCGATGGGGCTCGGAGCAGGCGCCGCCGCCGCGCTGGGACTCTCCGGTTGCGGTACCGACATGTCAGACGGTGGAGGCCCCATCGGCGGTTCTCCCGCGGGCGGTCACGCCGGCCCCAAGCACCCGGTACGCCCCATAGGCGACGGCTCCACGTCGTTTACGGGCAAGCAGCCGCACCAGCCCGGCAAACCGGAGCCTCTCGAAGCCGGCCAGACCCCGCCGCAGTTCGTGATCTTCTCCTGGGACGGCGCCGGAGAAGTCGGCACGGGACTCTTCACCCGCTTTCTCGATCTCGCCAAAGAGCACGACGCGCACATGACGTTCTTCCTCTCCGGGCTGTATCTGCTGCCCGAATCGAAAAAGCGCATGTACTTGCCGCCCAATAACCCCAAGGGCGCCTCCGACATCGGCTATCTCACCGACGAGCACATCAAGATGACGCTGAAGGGCGTCCATCGCGCCTGGCTCGAAGGCCACGAGATCGGCACGCACTTCAACGGTCACTTCTGCGGCGGTTCCGGCACCGTCGCCAACTGGACCCCCGCCCAGTGGCGCAGCGAGATCGACCAGGCGAAGTCCTTCGTCAAGGAGTGGCGCACCAACACCGGCTGGAGCGACATGCCGTCGCTGCCCTTCGACTACGAGAAGGAGCTCGTCGGCGGCCGTACGCCCTGTCTGCTCGGCCAGAACAACCTGCTTCCCACCGCCAAGGCCCTCGGCTGGCGCTACGACGCCTCCTCGCCCGGCGGCCTCCAGCAGTGGCCGGACAAGAAGCAGGGCGTGTGGGACTTCCCGCTGCAGGGGATCCCGTTCCCCGGGCACTCCTTCGAGGTGCTCTCGATGGACTACAACATCCTGGCCAACCAGTCGCACAACTCGACCAAGGCGCCGCCCGCCAACTACCCGGGCTGGCGTACCCAGGCGGCCGACGCGTACATCGCCGGGTTCAAGCGGGCCTACGAGACCAACCGCGCGCCCTTCTTCATCGGCAACCACTTCGAGCAGTGGAACGGCGGCATCTACATGGACGCCGTCGAGCAGGCCTTCAAGTACGTCGCCCGGGAGAAGGAGAAGGGCGAGGACGTGCGCATCGTCTCCTTCCGGCAGTTCACCGACTGGCTCGACGTGCAGAAGCCCGAGGTGCTGGACAAGCTCCGGACGCTGAACGTCGGCGAGCAGCCGGCCGGCGGCTGGAAGAGCTTCCTCGGCGACGTCTCCACCAGCTCGACCAGCTCCGCAAGCGCGTCGAGCGGCTCGGCCAAGAGCTGACCGCAGGTGGCCTGAAATGGGCTTTTCCGCCCGCAAGGGGGGTGCGGAAGATCCCCTAAACAGACATGCGAAACTTTTCACATGAGTGCCGCCTGCCGCGTCGACCAGCGCCCGAACCGCACCCGTAGCCGTGCTGCCCTGCTCACCGCAGGGGCCGCCGTCGCGGCGCTCCTCCTGTCGGCATGCACCTCCGGGGGCACCTCCGGGGGCTCGGGCAACACCAACTTCGTCGCCGGCAAGGACGGGGTGGACACCGTCGCGAAGGGATCGCGGTCCGCGATCCCCGACCTGTCCGGCAAGACCGTCGACGGCAAGCAGCTCGACGTCGCCGACTACAAGGGCAAGGTCGTCGTCCTCAACGTCTGGGGCTCCTGGTGCCCGCCGTGCCGTGCCGAGGCCAAGAACCTGGAGACGGTCTACCAGAGCACCAAGGACCAGGGTGTGCAGTTCGTCGGCATCAACACCCGCGACGGCGGCACCAGCCTGCCCAAGGCGTTCGAGGAGCAGTACGGCATCTCGTACCCGAGTCTCTACGACCCCTCGGGCAAGCTGATGCTCCGCTTCAGGAAGGGCACGCTCAACCCGCAGCTGATCCCCTCCACGCTCATCATCGACCGGGACGGAAAGATCGCGGCCCGGACGCTGCAGGCGCTCAGCGAGGAGAACCTGCGCAAGATGCTCAAGCCCGTCCTCGCGGAGAAGTGACCTGACGTGTCCCTTCTCGCCACGACCCTCGCCGCGCCCGTCGGCGGCAACGCGACGGTCTACAGCGGCGCCCTGCTGGTCGCCCTGCCCATCGCCGTGCTCGGCGGACTCGTCTCCTTCTTCTCGCCGTGCGTCCTGCCCCTGGTGCCCGGCTACCTGTCGTACGTCACCGGCGTGAGCGGCACGGACCTGGCGGACGCCAGACGGGGGCGGATGGCGGCGGGCGCGGCCCTGTTCGTCCTCGGCTTCACCGTCGTGTTCGTGTCCGGCGGCGCGCTCTTCGGGTTCTGGGGCGCGAACCTGCGCGCCCACCAGGACGTCCTGTCCAAGGTGCTCGGCGTGCTCATGATCCTCATGGGCGTGTTCTTCATGGGCGGCATGCCCTGGCTCACCCAGCGCGAATTCCGCTTCCACAAGCGGCCGGTGACCGGTCTCGCGGGCGCTCCGCTGCTCGGCGCGCTCTTCGGGATCGGCTGGACGCCGTGTCTGGGCCCGACGCTCTCCTCCGTGCAGGTACTGGCGATGAACCAGGCGAGCGCGGGCCGGGGGGCCATACTGACCGTCGCGTACTGCGCCGGTCTCGGCATCCCCTTCGTCCTCGCCGCGGTCGCCTTCCGCAAGGCGCTCGGCGCGTTCGGCTGGGTCAAGCGTCACTACGCCTGGGTGATGCGGATCGGCGGCGGCATGATGATCGCGACCGGTCTCCTCCTGCTGACCGGCGCGTGGGACGCCCTCGTTCAGCAGATGCAGAGCTGGTCCGACGGCTTCACGGTAGGGATCTGATCCATGAGCACGACCGACACGGGCACCACGGGCTCCGGCGCCGGAAAGACGCCGGACCCGGAGTCCCAGGACGCCCGCGACGCGCGTGATCTCGGCGAGGCCGGGTCCCAGCTGTCCACCGCCCCCGTGGAGACGGCGATGCCCGGCTCCTTCGGCGGTTCGCGCGCCCCGGGCCTTTCCGGGTGGCTCGCCTGGACCGGCCGCGAGGTCATCGGCTGGGCGCGCTGGTTCTGGCGGCAGCTGACCTCCATGCGGGTCGCGCTGATCCTGCTCTTCCTGCTGTCGCTCGGCGCGATCCCCGGGTCGCTGATCCCGCAGTCCGGGACCGACGCGAGCAAGGTGCAGGAGTTCAAGGACACGCACAGCGTGCTCGGGCCGCTCTACGACAGGCTCGGCCTGTTCCACGTCTACAGCTCGGTGTGGTTCTCGGCGATCTACATCCTGCTGTTCGTCTCGCTCATCGGCTGCATCGTGCCGCGCACCTGGCAGTTCGTCGGACAGCTGCGCGGCCGTCCGCCGGGCGCGCCGAAGCGGCTGACCCGGCTGCCCGCGTACGCGACCTGGCGCACCGAGGCCGACCCGGAACTCGTCCGTGACGTCGCGCTCAAGGTCCTCAGGAAGCGCCGGTTCCGGGCGCACGTCGACGGGGACGCCGTCGCCGCCGAGAAGGGCTATCTGCGCGAGACCGGCAACCTGCTCTTCCACATGGCCCTGATCGTGATGCTGGTGGCCTTCGCCTGGGGTCAGCTGTTCAAGTCCGAGGGCAACAAGCTGATGGTGGAGGGGGAGGGCTTCTCCAACACGCTCATGCTGTACGACGACTTCAAGTCGGGCACCCTCTTCAGCAACGACGACCTCACGCCGTTCAGCTTCGACCTGAAGAAGTTCACCGGCACCTATGAGCGGACGGGTCCCAACACGGGCACCCCCCGCACGTACCAGGCGGACATCACCTACAGCGTGGGCGCCTACGGCAAGGCGAAGAAGGCCACCGTCAAGGTCAACGAGCCGCTGAAGATCGGCGACTCGAAGGTCTACCTCGTCAGCCACGGCTACGCGCCCGTGGTCACCGTCCGCGACGGCAGGGGCAAGGTCGTCTTCCACGAGCCCGTGCCGATGCTGCCGCTCGACTCGAACGTCACCTCGCAGGGCGCCATCAAGGTGATGGACGGCTACAAGGACGCCAAGGGCCGGCACGACCAGCTCGGTTTCGCGGCGCTGTTCGTGCCGACGTTCGCCGGCAAGGGAAACGGGACGATGTTCTCGCAGTTCCCGGCGCTCGACTTCCCGGTGCTCAACGTGTCCGCGTTCCACGGGGACCTGGGCGTCAACGCGGGCATCCCGCAGAACGTGTACCAGCTGGACACGAAGAACATGAAGCAGTTCAAGGACTCCAAGGGCGCGATCCTCAAGAAGCAGTTGCTGCCCGGCGAGACCATGACGCTGCCGAACGGCGCCGGGTCGATCACCTTCGACAAGGGCATCAAGGAGTGGGCCGGCTTCCAGGTCACACAGCAGCCCGGCAGTGACTGGGCACTGGTGGGGGCCTTCGGCGCGATCTTCGGACTCGCCGGCTCGCTCTTCATCCAGCGTCGCCGCGTCTGGGTGCGGGCCACCACCGGCGCCGACGGCGTGACGGTCGTGGAGATGGCGGGCCTCGGCCGCAGCGAGTCCGCGAAGCTCCCCGAGGAACTCGGCGACCTGGCCGCACTCGTGCACGACCAGGCGCCCACCAAGCCCGAACCCGATGCCGATCCCGCCATCGACCCCGACGCCGAACCCCCCGTACCTGCCGCCGAAGGGGCTGAGACGAAGTGACTCTCGCCACCGCAACCGACCTGGCCACCGCCACCAACGAACACCTCGCCAACGTCAGCAACACGCTGATCTACTCCGCGATGGCCGTCTACACGCTGGCGTTCTTCGCGTACATCGCCGAGTGGCTCCTCGGCAGCCGCAGCAAGGTCGGCCGTACGGCCGCCGCGCTCACCCAGCAGGCCGACGCGAAGGCCAAGGCTCCGGCGGTCACCGTGAAGTCGGCGGGCGGCACCACCGTGCTGGAGCGGCCGCAGGTCGTCACCCGGTCCGCGGTCGGCGCACGCGATGTGCCCGACGGCCCCGGCGCCCACGGCGGCGACGTGCAGGGCGATCTCTACGGCCGGATCGCGGTGTCCCTCACCGCGCTCGCCTTCCTGATCGAGCTCGGCGGCGTCATCGCCCGCGCGGCCTCGGTGGAGCGGGCGCCGTGGGGCAACATGTACGAGTTCAACATCACCTTCTCCACGGTGGCCGTCGGCGTGTACCTCGGCCTGATGGCGCTGAAGAAGAACGTGCGCTGGCTCGGCCTGTTCCTGATCACCACCGTCCTGCTGGACCTGGGCCTCGCGGTCACCGTCCTGTACACCGCGAGCGACCAGCTGGTGCCCGCGCTGCACTCGTACTGGCTGTACATCCACGTCTCGACGGCGATCTTCTGCGGCGCGGTCTTCTACGTGGGCGCGGTCGGCACCCTGATGTACCTCTTCAAGGACTCTTACGAGAACAAGCTCGCGAACGGCGGAAAGCCCGGCCGCTTCGCGACCTCCGTCATGGAGCGGCTGCCCGCGTCGGCGTCCCTCGACAAGTTCTCCTACCGCGTGAACGCGGCCGTCTTCCCGCTGTGGACGTTCACGATCATCGCGGGCGCGATCTGGGCGGGCGACGCCTGGGGCCGCTACTGGGGCTGGGACCCCAAGGAGACCTGGGCGTTCATCACCTGGGTCGCCTACGCCTGCTACCTGCACGCCCGGGCGACGGCCGGCTGGAAGGGCCGCAAGGCCGCCTACATCGCGCTGATCGCCTTCGGCTGCTGGCTGTTCAACTACTACGGCGTCAACATCTTCGTGGGCGGCAAGCACTCGTACGCCGGCGTCGGCTGAGCCCGCATGCCCGAGGGGCCGGTTCCTGTGACTCAGGTCACGGGAACCGGCCTTTGTCGTGCGGACAGGTACGGGGCGTGGACACGAATCTGCGGAAACGGATCCGGGCGGGGGACCACGACGCTTTCGCCGAGCTGTTCGACGCGTACGCGCGCTCGGTCTACAACCATGCCTTCCGGCTCACGGGGGAGTGGGCGCAGGCCGAGGACATCGTGTCGCTGACCTTCCTGGACGCCTGGCGGCTGCGCGACAAGGTCGACGAGGAAGGCGGTTCGCTGCGGCCCTGGCTGCTCGGCGTCGCCACCAACGTCACGCGCAACACCCGCCGGGCGGCCCGAAGACACGCGGCCGCCGTCGCCCGTCTGCCCCGCGACGAGGCGGTGGGCGACTTCGCCGACGAGGTCGCCGGGCGGCTCGACGACGCCGCGCAACTGGACCTCGTACGGGCGGCGCTGGCGAAGCTGCGGCGGGCCGAGCGTGAGGTGCTGGCCCTGTGCGTCTGGTCGGGGCTGGACTACCGGGCCGCCGCGGAGGCGCTCGGGGTGCCCGTGGGGACCGTACGGTCGCGGCTCTCGCGGGCCAGAACAAAACTCGCAAAACATATGGAACTGCCTTCCAGGCGCGGACAGATGAGAGGTGACCGCACCACCGCGGTCGGGCCCACGAAGGAGGGGAACCGATGAACCAGCTTCCCGAGCAGGACCTTCCGCCGGGCCGTCACCGACTCCTCAAGGAGCATCTGATGACCGAGATCCGGCGAGACGAAGCACCCGCGCGCAGGCGCAACCCCTGGCTGCGGCCCGCGATCGCCGCGGCGGCCGTCGCCACCGCCGCGGCCGTCACCTTCGTACTGCTGCCGTCGGGTGGCGGCGGCGAGGGCGCGAGCGCGCAGCCGCCGAGCCGGGCGACGGTCGCGATGCTGGAGGACATCGCGCTGGCGGCCGAGCACGAGGACTCGCCCGGCACGATCCGCGACGACCAGTACGTGTACGTCGACGCGAAGGTCTCCTACTCGCAGAGCGGCATCGGCGTGAAGACGAAGATCCCGCCGCTGCACCGGCTGGAGACCTGGCATGCCGTGGACGGCACCCGCGCGGGGCTGTACCGGGAGGCCGGGCGCGGCCAGTGGTCCGGTGAGCCGGACGCGAAGCCCGGTAAGCCGGGCTACGACGTCGCCACCAACTACCGCCACCTGCAGACGCTCCCCACCGACCCCGGCAAGATGTACGACTGGCTGCACGAGACCGCCCCGGAGCAGAGCGGCCAGGAGACCGATCAGGCCATGTTCGTCCTGGTCGGCGACCTGATCCGGGACGCCGTCGTGCCGCCCGGGCAGAGCGCCGCCCTCTACCGGGCGGTGGCGCGGATCCCGGGCGTGACGGTGATCGACGACGTGGTGGACGCCGCCGGGCGGCACGGTGTCGCGATCGCCCGCAAGGACCCCGACAACCCGAGCCGCGACGAGTGGATCTTCGACAGGAAGACCCACGAGTTCCTCGGTGAGCGGACGGTCGCCACGAGTGACTGGTCGGGCGGCGTGAAGAAGGGCGATGTCACCAGCAACACCGCGGTCCTCGACCGGGCCGTCGTGGACAAGCGGGGTCAGCGCCCCTAACAGGTGCACAACCCCCGCTCTCCGGCCACGCTGGTGTCATGACCCAACCCATCGAAGAGGGCACCACCGAGGTTCAGGGGGACACCCGCACCGAGCACTGGCTGCTCCGTCTTCCCCAGCCTGTGGACAAGGTCTGGACGGCACTGGCCACCCCCGAAGGCCTGCGGGGGTGGCTGTGTGCCGTGGACGTCTTCGAGCCGCGGCTGGGCGGCGCGGTCGGTCTGCGCGGGCTGGGGACCGGGCGGATCACCGCCTGGGACGTGGAGCGCGTCGCGGAGTACAGCGTGGACAGCAGGCTGCGGTTCCACCTGGAGCCCGACGGCGAGGACGCCGGCACGGTCCGCTTCACGCACGAGACCGGAGGCGACCGGGGCCCCGACTGGCGCGCCCGCTTCGAGCGGCTGGTCCAGGGCCTGTCGGCCTAGGACGGCGGCAGGCACTCCTTCGCCGGGGGCTTCCCCTCCGGCCAGGCGATCTTCACGAAGCGGGAACCGCCCTGCGGGGTCAGCTCCACGACCGGTACGGCCTTGTCGTACGGGTTGCCGTGGTTGTCGAGGCAGATCCAGCCGCTCGCGCCGCTCACCCGCTGGGAGCCCTTCACCAGCGTCCACTGGTTGCCGACGTCCGCGAGCGGCGGCGCCTCCTGGCCGTCCGCGGTGGCCTCGCGGATGCCCTGCACGGCCAGCCGCATGGCGTCGTAGGCGATGATCAGCTGCCCGTCGTCCAGGGCGATCGGGCCGATGGGACCGATCGGCTCGCGGATACCGCTTCGCAGCATCCCGTTCAGTGTCGCGGTGTCGGCGGCGCCGCCCCCGGTCCTCGGGGCGTTCCCGGTCCAGGCGTCCGGGTGGGCGAGGGCGGTGTAGCGGACGGTGAGACGGCCCTTGAGGGCGCTGCGGTGCAGGGCCTTGTCGGCGGTGAGGTAGGAGCCCTCGTCGCCGGTGAGCAGGGTGAAGCCGCGGTCCTGGCAGCCGCGGTCGCCCAACGCGTTGATGAACTGGCGCAGTTGGGTGTGGCGGCCCGCGAAGAGGATGGTGTCCATGCTGTCCGCCGTGTCGCAGACGACGTGCGTGATCTGCCGGAAGGTGTTGGCGGTGGTGCCCTCCCGGCTGCGGTCGGCGGGCGGTGTGAAGGGCTGTGCGCCGTAGGGCGAGCCCTTGAGCAGCTTGGCGAACGACGTCTGGAGCGTGCGCGTGTAGGGGTCGCCGGGCTTGTCGTAGACGAGGAACGCCCTGCCCGCCGAGACCTTGGCGAAGGAGGCGAGGGCGCGGGCCTCGTCGGTGTTGGTGGGGGAGACGCGGGCGAGCCCGGGGAAGGGGTCCTTGCCCTGCTGCCCGTTGGCGAGGTCGTCGGCGGTGATGGACGAGCCGATCACCGGGATGCCGAGCCGGGTGAGTTCGCGCACCGCGAGCTTGTTGTTGTCGGTGCTCATGCTGACGCCGGTCACCGCGCGCAGCCTGTCCCGGCTCTTCGTCATCCGCTCCAGCTGGTCGACGGTCCGGCGCCAATGCGCGCCACTGGCCCCGGGGTTGGCGAGTACGAGCCGTATCTTCGGGGTCTGGTCGTTGGAGTCGTGGTTGGCCTGGTACTGGGCGAGATAGGCGCCCTGCAGCTCGTGCAGCACATCACCGAGGTTGTCGGAGTCGGTCGCGGTGAAGGGCTCCAGCAGGGCGACGGTGACGTAACCGCCGGGCTTGAGGCGGTGGTTCTCGCGGTTGATCGCCCCTACGGTGTCGGCGAATCGGGGACGTCCGAAGGCGTACGTCGTCCAGGAGACGCCCACGCATTCCTGGCTGCCCTCGGGCCGGGTGACGCCGGGCGCGCAGGAACGGTCCTCCTTTGTCAGCGTCCGGCCGCCCCAGACTCCGAAGGCCACCAGGACGGCTGCCAGGGTCAGCGCCACATACCTGCGGAAACGAATCTCCCAGACGTCCTCGCGGAGCCACACCCACAACCGCCGCATCACCGGCCCCCGTCCCCGCCGCCGCGGTTGTCGTCGTCGCCCGGGATGCGGAAGGGCCGGCCGGCCAGGGCGTCCGACGGCCAGTCCCGCGACGCCCGCCACAGCAGGGCGTTGCCCGCGGGCCGCAGATTCGACAGCTGCTCCAGCTCGAAGCGCAGCCGCTCGGTCACCTTCGGGTCCGGCAGTACGAGCGGATCGGTCAACTGCCATACGGCGTGCAGGAGTCGGCGCACCCGAAGGTGCAGTACGGCGTCGGCCCCGTCCGGCGGCCGCTGGGCGGCGTCCGTGTGCCCGAGCGCCACGGCGGCCCGGTCGTCGTGCCCGTCGAAGTCGTGGCCGTCGGGATCGTGGGCGTGGTAGTAGGGCGCGGACGCGATGAAGACGAGGGAGGCGAGCCAGCCGCCGGTGTCGGTGCGGTGGAAGGTGTCGCGCAGGTGGTCGATGGCGAAGTCGGGCTTGCCGAGGGCGAGTTCGTGATGGAGGCGGTAGCGCGCGCTGCCGGCCCGCTGGTCGTCGGCGTAGTGGGCGATGAGGGCGCGGTGCACGGCCCGCCACCGCTCGTGGTCCCGGTCGCTGTGGTGCAGCCGCAGCAGGAGCAGCGCACGCAGGAAGGGGTCGCCGACGAACTGGCCCGGGGCCGTGGCCCAGCCCTCCGCGCCGAGCCGCTCCTCCAGGTCGAGGACGCCCGCCGTGCCGAAGTCGTCCGGGAGTTGGGCCTCGGCCAGTGCGCACGCCGAGTCGCGGTCGTGGGCGGCGGCGAGCACGGTCAGCTCGTCGAGGTGGCCGCCGGGCACGAGCCGGTCGAGGAGTTCCCGGTAGGCGGGCCGGCCGCCCTGGTCGTCGTGGACGGCGACGTCGCCCGTCAGCAACTCGCCGAGGGAGGTGACGCCCTGGGGCAGGTTCTGCCGGGCCGACTCGGCGAGCAGGGTGATGCCGAGCGGGCTGCCGCCGGTCAACCGGTGGGTGGCGTGCGGGAGTTGCGGGGGCATGTCGAGGCCCCGGCAGGCGGCGCCGACGATGTGCAGGGTGTCGTCGGGCGTCAGCGGGGGCAGCGACACCAGCAGGGCGCGCGAGGACGGGGACGCGTCGGGCTCCCAGCCGGTGGACCGGGCGACCTCGGGCAGGGTGCGGCGGCCGGCGTGGCGCAGCGCCGGGTGCGTATACCCGCGTAGCGCGGCGAAGAAGACGACCTGGTCGGTGAATCCGTCGGCGCGGTCGCGCAGCACGCACTCCATCAGGCGGCGCCCGGCGGGCCCCTGCACGTTGTCGATCAGTACGACCGGGCGGCCGAGGCGGTGCGCGCGCTGCATGGCTCCCGAGTACGCCTCGTCGAGGTCGGCCAGCAGGGCTCGTACGAGCCAGCGCTCGGCGTGTCTTCGGGAGTCGCCGCCCGCCCTGAAGTGCGCGGAGAGCAGGATGAGCCCGAGCTTGGGGTTGCCGCCCGCGTTCGGGTAGTCGCGGTACCAGGTGGCGGCCCGGCGCAGCCGGCGGTGCGCGGGGGCGACGCCCTCGGAGAACGCCTCCAGCGTCGCCTCGATGATCGGCTCGACGACCGGCCCCGTCCCGCTCATCGAGGCGATCAGCTTCGCGATGACCTTGCTCACCCAGCGGCCCGCGAACCCCGACAGCCACGAGCCGCTCTCGTTGAGCAGCAGGATGCGCTCCGCCTCCTGCCGGATGCGCGGCAGGTCCCGGTCGCTCCAGCCGCCCGCCGCGACGGCCAGCAGCCCCGACACCAGCCGGGGAAACCCGATCCGCCCGGCGCCCGTCACCGGCTCGGCGAGCTGCTCGGCGACGGTGGTCAGCGCCTGTCCCACCGGCGACCAGGCCTCCGCCGGCCGCTCGTCCGGCGGCCCCGCGAACTGCCGCTCCTCCCCGTCGATCAGCGCGACGGGCGTCCGCCCTTTGTACGCCTCCCGCAACTCCCCGAGCACCGCGCTCTTGCCGAGCCCGCGCCCGCCCGCGAACACCACGAAGGGCACGTCCTTGTGGTGCTCGTACGGGGACGAGCGCAACTGGGAGGGGCGCAGGCCGACGAGCCGTGGCGCGAACCCGGGCGGATCGGGGTCGAACAGCGCCCCGCGTCCGTGCAGCCGTCCTTGCACCGCATCTCCCCCCGGAGCGGTCCGGTTCCTCGTGCTGCTGTGAGGTGTATCAACAACAGTGTAGGAAGGGGGAGTTGGTTCGGACTAGGGCGCGTGATGTCCGTCGAGTTACGAAAATGTCGGCGGCGGGGCGGAGCCGGGTCGAAATTGTCGCTCCTCAGGTGAGGGATCCACCCGCCGGTCGACAGGCGGCGGCGGTGGTCACATCGGCAACGAGAGCAGGCGGACCGCTCCGGCCGGCCAGTCCGCGTCGGCGTGCAGCGGGGTCCACATGGTGCGCAGCGGCATGACGGTGAGGCCCCCGGGTTGCTCGACCTGGATGTCGCCCTCCAGGGGGTGCCAGCCGAGGCGCCGGTAGAGGGGGACGAGGGGCGGGCGGCAGAAGAGGAGCGCGTGCCGGGGGCCCATCGTCCGGGCGTGGTCCAGGGCCGCCGTGACGACGAGCCGGGCCAGGCCCTTCCCCCGCAGGTCGGGCGCGACGGCGACGCCGCCCACGCCGACGACCTCGGTCTCGGCACCCCCGATCGACAGGGGCAGCCTCAGCAGACCGGCATGGGCCACGAGGCGGCCGTCCAGCCTGATGCCGAAGTGGTCCTCCTTGGGCAGCCAGGTCAGACCGGCGTCCGCGACGCCGAAGGGATCGGCGCCGTCGCCGAGGATCTCGCTCTGGTCGGTCTTCGTATATCCCGCGAGGTGCACCGCAGTTGGCGAAGAGGGAGAAGAAGGGGACAGGTGATCAGCCATGCCGACCAATGTTCTCCCTCAGTGGGTGCGGGTCTCCACATGGGTCAGCCGACGGTGATCGAGTCGAGCTTCTCGCGCAGGTAGACGTGCGAGTCCACCGGTTCGTGGGATACCCGGCCGATCGGCGCGGGGACCGACTCGACGAGCGTGCCGGGGGTGCACTCGCCGAAGTAGACCAGGGACATCAGCTCCTCGGCGGGGGCGTCGGCGGGCGGTGGCAGGACGCGGTGGCGGCCGGAGCGCCAGCGGTCGCCCGTCCAACGGGCCATCAGATCACCGATGTTGATGGTGAACGCCTCAGGGTCGAAGGGCGCGTCCTCCCAGCCGCCCTCGTCGGTGAAGACCTGCAGCCCGCCCTTGCCCGCCTGCCGGTCCAGGATCGTCACCGTGCCGAAGTCGGTGTGCGGGCCGATACGGAACTGGCCCTCCTGAGGCTCGCCGACGACCTCCGTACCCGGGTACCAGTTGATGTTGAAGCCGTACGTCGGGTGGGCCATGTGCTTCGTGAAGAAGTCCGGCTCCAGGCCCAGTGCCTCGCCGAGGAGCGCGAGGAGGTGGTTCTCCAGCTCGCCCATGCGCGCGAGGTACTCCTCGCAGAGCTCTTGCAGTCCGGGCGTCTCGGCGGGCCAGACGTTCGGCGCGTACCACTCCGCGTTGGTCGCCGGGTCCTCGAAGGGCTCGTGCGTCGCGAACGTCAGCGACTCCTTGAGGTCCGGCGGGGTCTGCGTGCCCTCCGAGTAGCCGTTGGCCTCGGCGCCGGGGCCCAGCCAGCCGCGGCCGCCGACCCGGGCGGCGTACCGCTCCTTCGTCCCGGCGGGAAGCACGAAGAACGCGCGGGCGGCGTCGCGGAGGCGGGCGCGCAGCGACGGGTCCACGCCGTGGCCGGTGACGAGGAGGAAACCGGCGGTCTGCAGGGCGCGGTCGACGGTGCCGGCGATCCCGGCGCGGGCGGCCTTGTCCCCCGACACCCAGGGCCGGAGGTCGATCGTCGGGATGCGGGGGGTCCGGGGGCTGCTCGCCAGGCTACTCACCGATGTCCTCGTTCCACAGTTGCGGGTTGTTCCTGATGAAGTCGCGCATCAGGGCGGTGCACTCGGCATCGTCGAGGAGCACGATCTCCACGCCGTGCTCCGCCAGCCAGTCGTGGCCGCCGTGGAAGGTCGCCGCCTCGCCGACCACGACCCGCGAGATGCCGAACTGCCGCACCAGGCCGGAGCAGTACCAGCACGGCGACAGGGTCGTCACCATCGTCGTACCGCGATACGTCCGCTGCCGTCCCGCCGCGCGGAAGGCCGCCGTCTCCGCGTGCATCGAGGGGTCGTCGTCCTGGACGCGGAGGTTGTGGCCGCGGCCGAGGAGCGCGCCGTCCCTCCCGTACAGCGCGGCCCCGATCGGGATACCGCCCTCCGCGAGCCCGGCGCGGGCCTCCTCGACGGCAGTCGCCAGCCAGCTGCGGGCCTGCGCCTGATCGATGTGCTCCATGCCTCCCACTCTGGACGAAACACCGGGGCGACGCAGGCAACCTCGCACACGAGATCCGCGCCGCCCGCTACGAGACCCGGTCGACGATGACGAAGGCCCGCACGCACCGCGCTGCCCCTCGCCACCGAGGACCCCGCGGATAGGCTTCGCCCACGTAGAGCGTGCGTGCGAGTGGAAGCCGGGGGAGTGCTGGTGGCCGAGGAAGCGATTGATCTGATTCGTCTGGCGGGTGAGGGCAACAGTGTTGTCCTGCGTGTCAGCGGGAAGGAACAGCGGTCCGGACCGGACTCGGGCGGGGCGTTGGCCGGGGAGTTCCTGGTCGATACGCCGTTCGTACGGGGGAGTCTCGAGGTCCGGGTGTTCCCCGAGGAGCTGCGGGAGTGGCAGGAGGCGTTGGACGCGCTCGATGCCGGGCAGGACATCGCCTGGCGGGAGGGTGCGCGCGGTGCCGAGCTGCACATCGAGCGGGACGCGGACGGGGAACGGGTCCACGTCACCGTCAGGGACGACTCGATGTCCCTGACGGCTGTGACGGTGACCGTTGCGCTGTCCGACGCCTGGTTCGACGACGCCTACGGGCGGCTGGAACTGGCCTGGAAGACCTGGCCGCCGGCTGAGAGCTGAGACCTCGGGCCGGCAGGGCCCTCAGCCCTCCACCCTCAGCAGCAGCTTCCCCGTGCTCGTCCGCGTCCCCATCAGCCGGTGGGCCTCCGCCGCGTCCTCAAGCCCGAACTCCGCCGTCACCGGCAGGGACACCGCGCCCTCGACCACGGCTTTGAAGGACTCCTCGGCGATCGCGCGCAGCTTGGTGGGAGCGGTCCGGGCGAGGGTGAGGATGGAGAACCCGGCGACCGAGAGGCCGATGGGGTACAGCTCCGGCTGGCCCACCTGCCAGGGCGCCGCCGAGCTCGCGTTGCCGAAGGAGACCAGCCGCCCGAACGGGGCGAGGGAGGCGAGGCTGCCGCGCAGGGTCTCGCCGCCCACCGGGTCCAGGGCCAGGTCCACGCCCCGGCCGGACGTCGCGGCGCGCACCTCGTCCACGAAGAAGGCCTTGTCGGAGGGGCCGGCGAAGACCTCGTCGTAGCCGTGGTCGAGCGCGTACTTCGCCTTCGCCGCGCTCGACACGACGCCGTACACCGTCGCCGCGCCCGCCGCCTTCGCCAACTGCCCCACAACCGTGCCGACTCCGCCCGCCGCGCCCTGGACGAGCACCGTCTCGCCGGGCTGCAGGCGGCCCACCTTGTGCAGGAGGGCGTACGCCGTCGGCAGCACCGTCGGCAGGGTGGCGCCGGTGCGCAGGTCCACGCCGGCCGGGAGCGGGAAGACGGTCACGGCGTCGGCCACGACCACGTCCGCGTAGGCGCCGCCCTCGGTCAGGGCCGCCACCTCCTGGCCGGGTGCGAGACCCGCGACACCGGCACCGACCGCCCGTACCCGTCCGGAGACCTCAAGTCCCGGCCGGAACGGCAGACCCGGCACCCGATACCCCTCCGAACGCGCCTTCAGGTCCGCGAAGTTCACCCCGACGTAGGCCACGTCGATGCTCACCTGCCCGGGTCCCGGCTCGGGGGCCTCCGCCTCCACCGTCCTGAGGACCTCGGGACCGCCGTACTCCTGGAACTCGATCGCGCGCATGCCACACACCCCTGGCTCGGCTGTTCAATGAAAAGCGAACACTCAGGAGTGTATGGTTTTCATCGAACACTCGGCAAGCGGGTACGGGGTAGGGAGTACGGCGTGTCTCAGCGCACCGGTGCCGGCGGTCATCGAGCGGCCCCCGAGCACACCCACCCCGACGACGTGCCCGTCCTCACCGCCCTCGGCGCCCTCGCGGATCCCGTACGCCTCACGCTCGTACGGGAGTTGGCGGGCTCGGCCGAGTGGTCGCGCAGCTGCGGCAGCTTCGATGTGCCCGTCGGGAAGGCGGCGCTGAGCCATCACTTCGCCGTGCTGCGGGGCGCGGGGCTGGTGGAGCAGCGGGACGAGGGGCCCAAGCGGGTCAACCGCCTGCGGAAGGACGAGTTCGGCGCCCGTTTCCCGGGGCTGCTGGAGCTGGTCCTGCGGGACGACCCGACCGCCTGAACCCTTCCGGCTCCTCCGGCGTCACAGTGGTGGGCGAAACGGAGGAGGGGCATGAAGAGGTACCTGTGGGCCGCCGTTGCCGCCGCGATCGTGGCCATGGCCGTCGCGGTCGCCCTGGCGCTGCACGGCCTCAGGAACCTGGGCGCCGACTCCGGTGGCGACGCCCGGCCGAAGGCCGACACCGGCACGGAATGCACCGGCACCCGCCCCGTCGACAGCCTCCCCGAGGCCGACGACGGCTCCCCACTGGAGCGCGTCGTCACCCACATCGACAAGCTGGCGCACGGCAAGCGCTACGCCGACGTCTTCACCGGCCTGGCGCTCGACGAGGACCAGCACGCCGCCGACGTCTGGCGCATCCCCTCCGCCGCCTTCGACGACGCGGTCTGCGGATCCGCCGTCAAGGGCGTGACCGTAAGGCTGCACGACACCCACGTCGGCCGCAGGACGCTGGACGCCCTGGCCGACCGGATCGGCGACGACATGCGACGCTGGGACGGCACCTTCGAGATGCGCGAAGTCGGCCCGGACGAGCGGGGGTTCGTGCACGTCGGGGTCGACGACCCCGACAAGGCCGGGCCGATCGTCGAGAAGGCGTACGGGGAGCAGAACAGCCGGTACATCAAGGTCGAGTACGCCGAACAGGCCGAGGCCGCCGTCGGCTGACCCTCACCCGACCGCACCCCGCCGGGACCAGGTGTCATCGGCGCGGCCGATGAGCCCATCGGCAGGACGCCCCACTGGCGCGTGGACCGGCCGCACCGCCCGCTCGTAGCGTCGACGCCATGACCACAGAGAACAAGGGCACAGAGAACAAGGGCACCGCCCAGCTGACCGCCGCGATGGTGCTCTCCGGCACCCTCGGCGTCTTCGTCGTCGAGTCCGGCGCCTCCCCCTTCAACGTCGTCTTCTTCCGCGTCCTGTTCGGTGCGCTCGCCCTCGGCACGTACGTCGTCGCCCGCGGCTGGCTGCGCGGCCACGGCTTCACCCCGCGCACCTTCGCACTCGCCGTCCTCGGCGGAGTGTTCATCGTCTTCAACTGGGTCTTCCTCTTCCAGTCGTACGAGAACACCTCGATCTCCGTCGCGACGGTCGTCTACCACACCCAGCCGTTCTACGTGGTCCTGCTCGGAGCGCTGCTCTTCCGCGAGCGGCTCACCGCCGCCAAGGTCGGCTGGATCGTCGTCGCCTTCGCGGGGCTGATCCTGGTCTCGGGGGTCACACCCGGCGACTTCACCAGCGGCGACAGCAGCTATCTGACGGGCGTCGGCCAGGCCCTCCTCGCCGCGCTCCTGTACGGACTGTCCACCCTGGTCACCAAGCGCATCACCGGCGTCCGCCCGCACCTCATCGCCCTTGTCCAGGTCCTCGTCGGCATCCCGCTGCTGCTCCCCTTCGCCGACTTCGGCGCGATGCGCGGCACCGGCGCGGACTGGGGCTGGCTGGTCGGCCTCGGGCTCATCCACACCGGCCTGATGTACGTCCTCATGTACTCCGCTTACGCCAAGCTCCCGACCGCGAAGATCGCCGTACTCGCCTTCACCTACCCGGCGGTCGCGATGGTCATGGACTGGGTGGTCTACGGCCACCACATCGGCCTCGTCCAGGCGCTCGGCGTCCCGCTGATCGTGACGGCGAGCCTGCGCGTCACCCTTGCTCGGACACCAGCCGCCGCGCCTGCTCGACAAACAGCCGGACATGGGCCGGAAGCCGCTTCCCGGACCGCCACGCCAGTTGCGTCACAAGGGTGAACGGCGGCTCCCAGAGCAGCTGTTGGAGCCTCCCCTCGGCAAGTTCGGCGGCGACCGTCACCTCGGGAAGCAGGGCGATCCCGAGACCGGCCGCCGCCGCGCGTTTGGTGGCCTCGATCGTGCCGAACTCCATGAACTGCACCGGGGCCAGCGAGTTGAGCTCCCGCTCGAACAAGTCCCGGTAGGCGCAGCCGGGTTCGGTGGCCAGCAGCGGTTCCCGTACGAGATCGGCGGTGCCCGCGGGTTTCCCGGCGAGCCGGTGCCCGGGCGCCGCGACCAGCGCGAGGGGCTCCACCGCGAGGACCGCGACCTCAAGACCCGGATGCTCGGTCTCCGCCTCCATCAGGAACCCGACGTCGTAGGTCCCCTGCCGCAGCGCCTGCCGCGTCTCGTCGCCCAGCGTCGGGCGCATGGACAGCCGTACGCCCGGATAGCGGTGGTGGAACAGCTCAAGGAGCGGCGGCAGCCGGTAGGACGTCAGCGACTCCATCGTGCCGACGGTCAGGGTCCCGGCGGGCTCCTCGGTGCCGGTGACGGCCGCCCGCGCCTCCTCGTTCAGCTCGATGATCTGCCGGGCGTAGGGCAGCAGCCGCTCGCCGGCCTCCGTCAGCCGGATGCGGCTGCCGAGCCGGTCGAAGAGCTCCGCGCCGAGCGAGGACTCCAGTGCGCGGATCTGGCTGGTGACGCTGGACTGCGCGTACTTCAGCTCCGCCGCGGCCTGAGTGAAGCTCAGGACGGACGCGACCTTCTCGAAGGTGACGAGCAGCCGCAGCTCCATGTCAGGACTCGTCGTCCGTGCGGCCCTCGCGCCGCCGCAGCTCCTCCTCGCGGCGCCGCAGATCGGCCTCCCAGTCCTTCAGCAGCGACTCGTCCTTCTTGGCCTCGGCCTTCAGGGACTTCAGGAACTCGGGGTTGTCGTCGGGCGCGACGAACTCGGAGCGGTGGTTGCGGTGCCACTCGGAGGGCGTCGAGCCGCCCGCCGGACCGCGCCGCGACCTGCCCGCCGCGAGCCAGGCGATCGGGCCGATCAGCACCTCGCCGAAGAGCAGCACGATGATCACCCACACCACCTTGGGCAGGTGCCTGACCTCGTTCTCCGGAGTGTTGAGGCAGTCGATGAACGCGTAGATCCACAGCGCCAGGACCAGCAAATACGGCAGATACCGAAGCATGCCCGAACGTTCCCCCAGTGAGCGACGGCGGGGCGGCGTAGGGCCCCGGTGACGGCCACAGGTTAGCGGGTGCCCGATACTTGGACACATGGCTTACGACGATCTTCGCTCGCTGCTGCGGGCGCTGGAGCGCGAGGGTGACCTCAAGCGCATCAAGGCCGAGGTGGACCCGTACCTGGAGGTCGGGGAGATCGTCGACCGGGTGCAGAAGGCCGGCGGGCCCGCGCTGCTCTTCGAGAACGTGCGCGGCTCGGCGATGCCCCTCGCGATGAACGTCTTCGGGACCGACCGGCGGCTGCTGAAGGCGCTCGGCCTGAAGTCGTACGGCGACATCTCCGACAAGATCGGCGGGCTGCTGCGGCCCGAGCTGCCGCACGGGTTCGTCGGCGTGCGCGAGGCCTTCGGGAAGCTCGGCGCGATGACGCACGTACCGCCGAAGAAGGTGAAGTCCGACAACGCGCCCGTCCAGGAAGTGGTGCTGCACGGTGACGACGTCGACCTCGACGCCCTCCCCGCCCTCTTCACCTGGCCGCAGGACGGCGGCTCCTTCTTCAACCTGGGGCTGACCCACACCAAGGACCCGGAGAGCGGTATCCGCAACCTCGGGCTCTACCGCCTCCAGCGCCACGACAAGCGCACCATCGGCATGCACTGGCAGATCCACAAGGACAGCCGCAACCACTACCAGGTCGCCGCCCGGCGCGGGGAGCGGCTGCCCGTCGCCATCGCCTTCGGCTGTCCGCCCGCCGTGACGTACGCCTCCACCGCGCCGCTGCCCGGTGACATCGACGAGTACCTGTTCGCCGGGTTCATCCAGGGCAAGCGGATCGAGATGGTCGACTGCAAGACCGTCCCGCTCCAGGTCCCCGCCAACGCCGAGGTCGTCCTCGAAGGGTGGCTGGAGCCCGGCGAGATGCTCCCGGAGGGGCCGTTCGGCGACCACACCGGGTTCTACACCCCGCAGGAGCCCTTCCCGGCGCTCACCATCGACTGCGTCACCATGCGCAAGCGGCCGCTGATCCAGTCGATCGTGGTCGGCCGGCCGCCGACGGAGGACGGTCCGCTCGGCCGGGCGACGGAGCGGTTCTTCCTCCCGCTCCTCAAGATCATCGTGCCGGACATCGTCGACTACCACCTTCCCGAGGCGGGCGGTTTCCACAACTGCGCGATCGTCGCGATCGACAAGAAGTACCCCAAGCACGCCCAGAAGGTGATGCACGCCGTCTGGGGGGCACACATGATGTCCCTGACCAAGCTGATCGTGGTCGTCGACTCCGACTGCGACGTCCACGATCTGCACGAGGTCGCGTGGCGTGCCCTCGGCAACACGGACTACGCCCGCGACCTCACGGTCGTCGAAGGCCCCGTCGACCACCTCGACCACGCCTCCTACCAGCAGTTCTGGGGCGGCAAGGCGGGCATCGACGCGACGAGGAAGTGGCCCGAGGAGGGCTACACACGGGACGGCGGCTGGCCGGAGATGGTGCTGTCCGACCCGGAGACGGCGGCGACGGTCGACCGCCGCTGGAAGGAGTACGGCCTGTGAGCTCAGCCGCCGCCGCGATCCCGCAGCCGGGGCGCACCAAGGCGTTCCTCCGTCTCGTGATGATCGAGCACTCGGTGTTCGCGCTGCCCTTCGCCTACATCGCCGCGCTCACCGCGATGTTCGAGTGGGACGAGAACATTCACTGGGGGCGGCTGCTCCTGGTCACCGTCTGCATGGTGGGCCTGCGCACCTTCGCGATGGCGGTCAACCGGATCATCGACCGGGAGATCGACGCCCGTAACCCCCGCACGGCGCATCGCGAGCTGGTGACCGGCGCGATGTCGGTCCGGCACGCCTGGACGGGCGCCCTGATCGCGCTGGTGGTCTTCCTGGGCTCGGCGGCCCTGCTGAACCCGCTGTGCCTGGCGCTCGCCCCCATCGCCGTCATCCCGATGGTCGTCTACCCCTACGGCAAGCGGTTCACGAACTTCCCGCAGGCCATCCTCGGTCTCGCCCAGGCGATGGGCCCGATCGGCGGCTGGCTGGCGATCAGCGGCGAGTGGTCGTGGGACGCGGTGATCCTGGGGCTCGCCGTGGGTGTGTGGATCGGCGGTTTCGATCTCATCTACGCCTGCCAGGACGTCGAGACCGACCGCGAGATCGGGGTCATGTCCGTCCCCGCCCGCTTCGGGATCCCGGCCGCGATCCGGGGCGCGCGTGTCTGCCACGCCGTCACCACGGGCCTGTTCGTCTGGTACGCCGTCGCCACCGGCGCGGGCGCGTTCTTCTGGCTGGGCCTGGTGATCGTCGCCGGTGCCTTCCTCTACGAGCACTCCATCGTGAAGCCGCACGACCTGTCCCGCCTCAACCGCGCCTTCTTCCAAGTCAACGGTTTCATCGGCATCGCCCTCTTCGCGTGCGCGCTGCTCGATCTGCTCGTCCGCGGCCTCACGGTCTGATTCCCCACCGCTGCCGGATAGGCTCGACACCATGAAGCCAGGACAGACGCAGCGCCGGCCTTGGATCGTGGGGGTGTCGGGCGCCTCCGGTACGCCGTACGCCGCCGCTGTGCTGCGCGCGCTTCTGGACGCGGGGGAGAGCGTCGACCTCGTCGTCTCGCGCGCCTCCCGGCTCACCCTGCTCGACGAGACCGGCATCCCCTACCGCGACGCCCACTGGCAGGAAGACCTCCACGAGTGGCTGGCGCGCGGCGCCGACGGAAAGCCCGACACCTTCGGCGCGTTCCGGGATCGGATGGACGCCGTACGGCACTGGAGCGCGGGTGACCTCGCGGCCGGGCCGTCCTCCGGCTCGTACCCCGCCAAGGGCATGCTGATCGTGCCCGCCTCCACGGCCTGCGTCGCCGGGGTCGCGCTCGGACTCTCCAAGGACCTGCTGCAGCGCGCCGCCAGTGTCACGCTCAAGGAGGGGCGCAAGCTGGTCGTCGCCGTGCGCGAGACCCCGCTCGGCGGTCAGACGCTGAAGCACCTGGTCGCACTGGACGAGGCCGGCGCGGTGGTGCTCCCCGCGTCACCGGCGTTCTACACGGGGGCGACGCACATCCAGGACCTGGTGGACTTCGTCGCGGGACGGGTGCTGGACGCGGCGGGCGTCGAGCACCGGCTGTACCGGCGCTGGGAGGGCGAGCTCGGCGGGGGCTCGCGCGGCGCCGACTGAGCACCGAGCACCATCTGCAGGGCGCACGACCACTCACACATTCTTCAGCACCTTTCAGCGGAAGGCTTTCGATCGCATGGACGCGGTGGACAGGCAGCTCATCCAGGCCCTGAGGGAGAACGGCCGGGCCTCCTACGCGGAGCTGGGGCGCCTCGTCGGACTGTCGGGACCCAGTGTCACCGACCGCATCAACCGTCTGGAGGCGGCCGGAGTCATCACCGGCTACCGCGCGACGGTCGACTCCGCCTCGCTCGGTCTCGGCGTGATCGCCCTCATCGGCATCTCGCTCTCCGACGCCGCCGACCACGAGGACGTGGCGCGCCGCATGAAGGACCTCACCGAGATCGAGGACTGCTGGTTCATCGCGGGCGACGACTCGTTCATGCTCAAGGTGCGGGCGAGCGACGTGGACGGCCTGGAGAAGACCATCCGGCGCCTGTCGGGAACCAAGGGCGTCTCCCGGACCCGTACGACCATCGTGCTCTCCACCAAGTGGGAGAACCGGGTGGGTGAGCTGCCCGAAGAGGCATAGAGGCGCTGGCGTACGGTTTGACGAAGTCTGCTGAGGAAGAGGTATGGGCATGGATGTCGGGCTCAAGCGCGAGCTGGAGGACAAGGTCCGGGCCGGTGAGCGGCTGACCCGCGAGGACGGCATCGCGCTGTACGAGTCGGACGACCTGGCCTGGCTCGGCGGGCTCGCCCACGAGGTGCGCACGCGCAAGAACGGCGACGTCGTCCACTTCAACGTCAACCGCCACCTCAACATGACGAACGTGTGCACCGCCTCGTGCGCGTACTGCTCGTTCCAGCGCAAGCCGGGCGAGAAGGACGCGTACACGATGCGCATCGAGGAGGCCGTCCGCCTGGCCAAGACGATGGAGGGCGAGAACCTCACCGAGCTGCACATCGTCAACGGACTGCACCCGAACCTGCCGTGGCGGTACTACCCCCGCTCGCTCAGCGAGCTGAAGAAGGCCCTCCCGAACGTCTCGCTGAAGGCGTTCACGGCGACGGAGATCCACCACTTCGAGACGATCTCGGGCCTCACGGCGTCGGAGATCCTCGACGAGCTGATCGACGCCGGCCTGGAGTCCCTGACGGGCGGCGGCGCCGAGATCTTCGACTGGGAGGTCCGGCAGCACATCGTCGACCACCGCACCCACTGGGAGGACTGGTCGCGCATCCACCGCCTCGCGCACGAGAAGGGTCTCAAGACCCCGTGCACGATGCTGTACGGCCACATCGAGGAGCCCCGCCACCGCGTCGACCACGTGCTGCGGCTTCGTGAGCTCCAGGACGAGACCGGCGGCTTCCAGGTCTTCATCCCGCTGCGCTACCAGCACGACTTCGTGGACATGAAGGACGGCAAGATCCGCAACCGCCTCCAGGCGCGGACGCAGATGGCCACGGGCGCCGAGGCCCTGAAGACCTTCGCCGTCTCCCGGCTGCTCTTCGACAACGTGCCGCACGTGAAGGTCTTCTGGGTCATGCACGGCGTCCAGACCGCGCAGCTCGCCCTGCAGCACGGCGCCGACGACATGGACGGCTCGGTCGTCGAGTACAAGATCACGCACGACGCCGACAACTACGGCACCCCGAACAAGCTGGGCCGCGAGGACCTGCTCGACCTCATCCGGGACGCCGGCTTCCGGCCCGTCGAGCGGAACACGCGCTACGAGATCATCCGCGAGTACGACGGTCCTGACGCGGGCCGCCGCGACGAGCCCCAGCCGATGCGGCTCTGAGGTCCGAAGGCACCATGGCACTGACGTTTCGACTGGACCCGCCCGGCGGACCGCACCTGCGTGAGGGTGTGCTCGCGTTGTGGACCGACGTCTCCAACGCGGGCGGCTCCGTCGGGTTCGTCCCGCCGGTCACGGTCGAGGACATCCGGCCCGAGTGGCTCAAGCACCTCGCCGCGATGACCGAGGGGCGCACCCGCCTGCTCGTCGGCTACGACGAGGAGGGCGCCGTCGCCGCCACCGCGTTCCTCGCGTTCAACACCCACCGGCTGATGACGCACTGGCTGTGGCTCTACACGGTCATGGTGCATCCCAGGCACCACGGCAAGGGGTACGGCCGCGAGCTGCTGGCCGCCGCGGAGGACGCCGCCCGCGGCTTCGAGGGCATCCGGGCGATCCGGCTCACCTGCCGGGGCGGCGAGGGCCTGGAGCGGTTCTACGCCTCCTGCGGGTACAAGGAGGTGGGCCGGGTGCCCGACGCGATCCGGGTGGCGCCCGGTGACGAACGCGACGACATCACGATGCTGCTGCCGCTCGGCTGAGGCGGTCGTCGAGGCCCCCCTGCAAGATCGGTGCCTCGGCGTGCTTCACTGGACGGTGCCCTTTGGGATCGTTCGGGACCGTTCTGGACGGATCCGGTCCACTGTGGATCTCTACGGAAGACGGAAGAGTGAGTTGAGATGCTCCGCTACACGCTGATGCGCCTTGGGATCCTCGCGGGCTGCCTCGTGGTCGTCGGAGGCCTCGTCTACTCCGGCATCGCCCCGCGCGGCCTCGGCGACTCCAACTACATGTGGGTCGTCCTGCTCTCCCTGGTGATCTCCGCGCCGATCAGCTTCGTCGTCCTGCGCAAGGAGCGCGACCGCGCCTCCGCGACCGTCGTGGCGCGCGTCGACCGCATGAAGGCCAACCTGGAGCAGAACCGCAGCCAGGAGGACGCTGTCGTCGACGACGCGACGCGGGCTCACGGGCAGCCGTCCTAGCCCCGTCCGCCGGCCGTCCCGGTCTCGTCCGCCGGATGTCGTAGCAGGTTGTCGGCCACCCGTCAGGTGGTCAGGGCGTCGGTGGACCTTACGCTTGCCCGCATGGGTGCTGTGAAGAGCAAGCGGATGCCGCGTGCGGTGCGGGAACAGCAGATGCTGGACGCCGCCGTACGGACCTTCGGGCAACGCGGGTACCGGGCCGCCTCCATGGACGAGATCGCCGAACTGGCGGGCGTGTCCAAGCCGTTGGTGTATCTGTACCTGAACTCCAAGGAAGACCTCTTCACCGCCTGCATCCGCCGCGAGGCGGCCGCCCTGACCGCCGCCGTGCGCGCGGGCGTCCAGCCCGGCCTGCCCGCCGACCGCCAACTCTGGGAAGGGCTGCGGGCGTTCTTCACGCACACCGCGCACAACCCCGACGGCTGGTCGGTGCTGCACCTCCAGGCCCGTACGCACGGCGAGCCGTTCGCCGCCGAGGTCACCGCGATGCGCGAGGAGATCGTCGCGTTCGTCACGCAACTGATCGTCGTCGCCGCGCGGGAGGCCCACCGGGACCCCTCGCTGCCCGAGCGCGAGGTCGCCGGACTGGCCGCGGCCCTTGTCGGCGCCGCCGAGTCGTTGGCGGCCTGGGCCAATGCGACACCCGGTGTCTCGGCCAAGCAGGCCGCGGCGACACTGATGAACTTCGCGTGGGCGGGGCTCGGCGATCTCATGGAGGGGAAACCCTGGTCCCCGTCGTCCCCGTCATCCCCGTCATCCATGTGAGCCCGTGACCTACGTGATCGCGCGCACTGTGCCGGAGAGGTGGACGCGGTTGCCGCTGCCGCCCTCGCGCAGCCGGAAGGCGGGCCCCTCGGCGGCGTAGGTCACCGTCCCCGGGAGCAGGACCGGGGCCTTGAACTCCGCCCGCACGTGGGCGGCATCCGGCACTCCGTGCTCGGCCAGGCAGCGGGCCACGGTCCACATGCCGTGGGCGATGGCGCGGGGGAAGCCGAAGAGGCGGGCGGTGAGCGGGTGCAGGTGGATGGGGTTGCGGTCGCCCGACGCGGCTCCGTAGCGGCGCCCGACGTCCGCGCCGAGGCGCCACTCGGCGAGGGCGGGCAGGGGATGGTGTTCCCGCGCCTCGGGGGCGAGGGCGGGCGCGGGGCGGCTGCCGGTGGTCCGGTGGCGCGCGAGATACGTGCTCCTGGACTCCCATACGAGCCCGCCGGCCCCCCTCAGCTCGGTCACCACCGTCGCCTCGGTTCCCCGCCGGTGCGGTGCCAACCCCTCGACGTAGACGGTGAGTTCGTACTCGCCGGTGGCCGCCAGCCCCTGTCGCTGGGTGATCACGACCGACGTGTGCACCAGCCCGAGCAGGGGGAGGGGAAACCCCCGTCCCGCCATGATCCGCATCGCCGCCGGGAACCCGAGCACATGCGGATACGTGACCGGCAGCGCATCGGCGCCGGTGGCGAAGCCGCACACCCGCTCGTACGCCGCCAGCCGCGCGAGATCGACCCGGACGCCGGGCAGGACGAGCCGGGTGCGGGGGAAGTCGGCGTCCGGGCGCGGCCGTTTGAAGGGGGAGAGCAGTGCGCCTCGGGCCAGCACGGTGGTGAGCGAGGGAGATGCGGTGAGCGTGCGCGTGTCCATGGGGGCTCCAGGTGCTGGTGCGTGCGGGGACGGGCGGCGCTACGCGCCCAGCAGGCTCTGGCCGCAGACGCGGACGACCTGGCCGTTGACCGCGCCGGAGGCGGGGTTCGTCAGCCAGGCCGTGGTCTCGGCGACGTCGACGGGCAGGCCCCCTTGCCCGAGGGAGTTCATCCGGCGCCCCGCCTCCCGGATGAACAGCGGCACGGCGGCGGTCATCCTCGTCTCGATGAAGCCGGGGGCGACGGCGTTCACGGTGACCCCGTGCTCCGCCGACGCCCGAGGCGCGAGAGAGCGGACGAGCCCGACGACGCCGGCCTTGCTCGCGGCGTAGTTGGTCTGCCCGGCGTTGCCCGCGATCCCGGCGATGGACGCGGTCGCGACGATCCGCCCGCCCGCGCGCAGCGCCCCCGCGGTCAGCAGCGTGTCGGTCGTCCGCAGGACACTCGCGAGGTTCACGTCGAGCACCGAACTCCACCGCTCGGCGGGCATGTTGGCGAGTCTCCGGTCCCGGGTGATGCCCGCGTTGTGGACGAGGACGTCCAGCCCGTCGGGCAGCGCGGCGACGATCCGCGCGCCAGCGTCGTCGGCGGTGATGTCGAGCGGCAGGGCCGTCCCGCCGAGCCGCGCGGCGATCGCGTCGAGGTCGGCGCCGGCGGCCGGTACGTCGAGGCACACCACCCGCGCCCCGTCCCGGGCCAGTGTCTCGGCCACCGTCGCCCCGATGCCGCGCGCCGCCCCGGTGACCAGGGCCGTGCGCCCGGCGAGGGGGCGGTCCGGGTCGGCGGGGGCGGTCACCTCGGCGGCGCCCACCTCGATCACCTGCCCGCTGACGTACGCCGACCTGGGCGAGAGCAGGAAGCGGAGGGTCGACTCGGCGCCGGACGCGTCGGTGAGCCGTAGGAGGTTCACGGTGCGGCCCCGCCCGATCTCCTTGCCCAGCGAGCGCACGAAGCCCTCCAGGGCCTGCTGCGCGGCCGACTGGTGGTGGTCGGCGGGGTCGAGCGGGGCGCCCAGCACCACCACGCGGCCGCTCGTGACGACCGACCGTACGACGGGATGCAGGGCCGCGTGCACCTCGGTGAGGGCGCCGACCTCCCGGATGCCGGTGGCGTCGAGGACGACCGCGGCGGGGTTCGCGTCCCCGGCGGGCAGTCCCGTGCGGGCCAGGACGGGGGCGAGGTCAAGGTCCGACTTACCCGCGGTGAGGTGCAGCAATCCGCCGTCCAGGGACGGGTGCCGGGGTGACCAGCGGCTGAGGGGGGCCGGCTGGGGGAGCCCCAGGCGCCGGGTCAGGAAGCGTCCGGGGGCGGTGCCGGCGAAGCTCAGATAGCGGTCGGCCATGTCCCATCTCCCACGTGTTCTGTCGTGCCCACATTTGCTTACTCTGGAGTAAGGTTACCGGAGGTAAGCCTATGTCACGGTGAGGAGCAGGTCGAGATGAGTCCCCTTGAGCCCCCTCGGACCCGCCGGGTCGCGGTGGTCGGCGGCACCCGCATCCCCTTCGCCCGCTCCGACGGCCCCTACGCCACCGCCTCCAACCAGGAGATGCTGACCGCGGTGGTCGACGCACTCGCCGCGCGCTTCGGTCTCGAAGCGCCCGGCGCGGTGGGCGAGTTGGTCGCCGGAGCCGTCCTCAAGCACAGCCGCGACTTCAACCTCGCCCGCGAGACCGTCCTCGGCTCCCGCCTCGACGCCCGCACCCCCGCCTACGACATCCAGCAGGCCTGCGGCACCGGCCTCCAGGCCGTCATCGCCGCCGCGAACAAGATCGCGCTCGGCCAGACCGACTCCGCGATCGCGGGCGGGGCGGACACGGCCAGCGACGCCCCTCTCGGCGTCAACGACGAACTGCGCCGCATCCTGCTGGAGGTGCGCCGCGCCAAGTCACCGGCCGCACGCCTGAAGGCACTGACCCGCGTCCGGCCCCGCCACCTCGTCCCCGACATCCCGCGCAACGCGGAGCCCCGCACCGGCCTCTCCATGGGCGAGCACGCCGCCGTCACCGCCCGCGCCTGGGGCGTGACCCGCGCGGACCAGGACGAACTGGCGGCCGCCAGTCACCGGCGGCTGGCCGCCGCGTACGAACGCGGTTTCCTCGACGACCTCGTCGTCCCCTTCCGCGGCCTGACCCGCGACCAGAACCTGCGCCCGGGATCGACGGCCGGCAAACTCGCCGCGCTCAAGCCGGTGTTCGGGACCGACGGCCCCGACCCGACGATGACCGCCGGGAATTCGACTCCGCTGACGGACGGCGCGGCGGTCGTGCTGCTCGCGAGCGAGGAGTGGGCCGAGGCGCGCGCTCTGACGCCCCTCGCGTACCTCACCGCGTACGAGACCGCGGCCGTGGACTTCGTCGAGGGCGACGTGGCGGGCGGCGAGGACGGACTGCTGATGGCCCCCGCGTACGCCGTCCCGCGCCTGCTGGAGCGCACCGGACTCACCCTGGACGACTTCGACTTCATCGAGATCCACGAGGCCTTCGCCTCCCAGGTCCTGGCCACCCTCGCGGCCTGGGAGAAGCGCGGCCTCGGCCCGGTGGACCGCGCCCGCCTCAACGTCGTGGGGTCCTCGCTCGCCACCGGTCATCCCTTCGCCGCGACCGGTGCGCGCATCGTGGCGACTCTGGCCACGCTCCTGGACGAGCAGGGCGGCCCGGGCCGAGGCCTGATCTCCCTGTGCGCGGCGGGCGGCCAGGGAGTGACGGCGATCCTGGAACGCCGGTGAAGTGGCGTTTCGTTCCCACCGCCGCGGGGCGTGAGCGCGAGGGTTCGTCCAGCGGCAGCGCGGCGCGGCGCTGCCCGGGGAAACCCCTTTCCGACCTGCACGGATACTCCCGGTAACCGCACCTCGCCCGCCCCAAAGCGACACAAACCCCACACCTCGGCGCCGTACGATCCCCGTCTCCCCTTCCATTGCACAGCCCGCTCATGAACCACCCACCTGTCAGGGCCGTATGAGGACGTGCGCCGCTCACCCGTCCCGGCCCGGCAGACAAGGAGCCGCCCCGTGTCCAGCCTCTATGCCTCCGAACTTCCTCTGGTGGAGCCCGAGATCAGGCGGCTGGACGGCGTCGTGCGCGAGGTGGCCGTGGCGCCGCTCGTCGGGCAGGTCACGCACGGCTCGCTCGCCGACATCCCCTTCGACAACGCGGACATCGCCCCGGCGGAGGCGGTCCTCAGCCGGAAGGGGCCCGACGGCGGGTGGACGGACGTGAGCGCGGCCGAGTTCGCGGCACAGGTGCTCGCGGTCGCGAAAGGGCTGATCGCCGAGGGTCTCGTCCCCGGGGACCGGATCGCCATCATGGCCCGTACGACGTACGAATGGACGCTCCTGGACTTCGCCGCCTGGGCCGCGGGCCTGGTCACCGTGCCGGTGTACCCGACCTCCTCGGTCTTCCAGGTCCGTTGGATCCTCCAGGACTCGGGCGCCGTGGCCCTCGCCACGGAAACGGCGTCGCAGGCCGCGGCACTCGGCCCCGAACTCGACCGGATACCCGACCTGCGGCACATGTGGGTCTTCGAGAAGGGGCACATGGAGCGGCTCGCCGAGCTGGGCCGGAACGTCTCCGACCAGGAAGTCGCCGTGCGCCGCGGGGTGCTGGGCCCCGGCACCCTCGCCACCCTCATCTACACCTCGGGCACCACCGGCCGCCCCAAGGGCTGCGCCCTCACCCACGGCAACTTCTTCGCCGAGATCGACAACGCCATCGAACTCCTCTACCCCATCTTCAAGTTGAAGACGACGGACGCCGCCTCCACCCTGCTCTTCCTCCCGCTCTCCCACGTCTTC
The DNA here is from genome assembly GCF_052543295.1 of Streptomyces sp. SAS_270. Taxonomy (NCBI): domain Bacteria; kingdom Bacillati; phylum Actinomycetota; class Actinomycetes; order Kitasatosporales; family Streptomycetaceae; genus Streptomyces; species Streptomyces sp. SAS_270. The sequence goes on along the minus strand of NZ_JBMNDS010000004.1, from coordinate 123,250 downwards.
GGCCGCATGGTCGCCATCGCCTGTCTGCGTGCCCGTGTGAAGCTCGGCCACGCGCCGAGCCTCGCGACCGAGGACCTGCTCGCCGACCTCGCGAGCTTCCGCCCGACCTTCCTGCTCGCCATCCCCTACGTCCTGGAGAAGGTCTTCAACACGGGCCGCGCCACGGCCGAGAAGATGGGCCGCGCCTCGTCCTTCGACCGCGCGGCCGGTATCGCCCAGCGGTACGGCGAGGCGCTGGAGGCCCGCCAGCACGGCACCGGGCCGGGCCCCTCGCGCTCACTGCGCGCGGCCCGCGCCCTCTACGACCCGCTGGTCTACCGACGCATCCGCAACGCCCTCGGCGGCCGGGTCCGCTACGCGATCTGCGGCGGTTCCCCGCTGGGCCGCCGGCTCGCCGCCTTCTACGCCGGCGCCGGCATCGAGATCTACGAGGGCTACGGCCTCACGGAGACGACTGCGGCCGCGACCGTGACCCCGCCGAACAAACCCCGTCTCGGCACGGTGGGCTGGCCGTTGCCCGGCACCCGGGTGCGCATCGCCGGCGACGGGGAGGTGCTGCTCAGCGGCGGCCAGCTCTTCCGCGGCTACTGGGACCCGAGCGCGGGCGGCGTCGTCCCCGCCACCCCGGACGGCTGGTTCGCCACCGGTGACCTCGGCGAACTCGACGACGAGGGCTACCTCACCATCACCGGCCGCAAGAAGGAGATCCTGATCACCGCCGGCGGCAAGAACGTCGCCCCGGCGCCGCTGGAGAACTGGCTCCGCTCCCACCCCCTGATCGCCCAGTGCATGGTCCTCGGCGACCGCCGCCCCTACGTCACCGCCCTCATCACCCTCGACCCCGAGGGCATCACGCACTGGCGCCACATGAACGGCAAGCACTCCGTCCCGCCCGAACTGCTCCTCGACGACCCGGAGTTGCACGCCGTCCTTCAGCGCGCCGTCGACGAGGCCAACAAGCTCGTCTCCCGCCCCGAGTCGATCCGCCGCTTCGCCGTCCTGCCCGTCGACTTCACCGAGGCGGCGGGCCATCTCACGCCGTCGATGAAGCTGAAGCGCGAGGCCGTCGCCCGGGACTTCTCCGTGCAGATCGAGGGGCTGTACGCGATGGAGAAGTAGGCGCCCGCGCGGCAGGGGGCGTGGGGAGGGAAAAGGCAGGAGCCCCGATGCCAGAGACTGGCGCGGGGCTCCTTGGGTACTGCGTTAGTTCCTGATCACAGCAAGGGGCTCAGGTGAGCCGAAGCCTTAGATCGGGGTGACGTTCTCCGCCTGCGGGCCCTTCGGACCCTGCGTGACATCGAAGGAAACCGCCTGGTTCTCTTCGAGAGAGCGGAATCCGCTCGCGTTGATCGCGGAGTAGTGGACGAAGACGTCCGGGCCGCCGCCTTCTTGGGCGATGAAACCAAAGCCCTTTTCGGCGTTGAACCACTTCACGGTTCCGGTAGCCATAAGCCCTCCTTGGGCCCCAAAGGGTTGCCCTGCTCCAGAACCTGCAAGGTGTAAACAAAAGCTTGTAAACAACTGCATTCGTCTGAAAACGACGAGAGCCCGCGGTTACATGCTCCGCAGGCTCTGTACTGCAAGGGAAACCAAACTGCAACTTGCGGCTGAGCCTACCCACGAGGGCAGCCGAAAGCAATAGAGGGCAAGATCACGTCACCCGGAGGTTTGACCTGCATCGGGTCGGGGTTGACGTTGCGCTGACGTGTCGTTGTCGTAGGGGTTGACACGCGAGGTTCCGAAGGTTTCTGAAGCCACTCCGGGACCCTGAGGCATGCACCGTACCGCATGGGGGCTAGCCTCGCGATGTGGACAATTCTCGCACCCGGCCGCGTGTCGGCCACATCCAGTTCCTGAACTGCCTGCCTCTGTACTGGGGGCTCGCGAGAACAGGGACGCTCCTCGATCTCGAGCTGACGAAGGACACCCCGGAGAAGCTCAGCGAGAGACTGGTCCAGGGCGATCTGGACATCGGGCCCATCACGCTCGTCGAGTTCCTCAAGCACGCCGATGAGCTGGTCGCCTTCCCCGACATCGCGGTCGGCTGCGACGGCCCCGTGATGTCCTGCGTGATCGTCTCGCAGGTCCCTCTCGACCAGCTGGACGGCGCCCGCGTCGCCCTCGGCTCCACCTCGCGCACCTCCGTGCGCCTGGCCCAGCTGCTGCTCGCCGAGCAGGTCGGCGTCCAGCCGTCGTACTACACGTGCCCACCCGACCTCCCCCTGATGATGCAGGAGGCGGACGCCGCCGTGCTGATCGGTGACGCGGCCCTGCGCGCCAATCTGCGCGAGGCCGAGCAGCTCGGTCTGCAGGTGCACGACCTCGGCACCCTGTGGAAGGAGTGGACGGGCCTGCCGTTCGTCTTCGCCGTCTGGGCCGTCCGGCGCGACTACCTGGAGCGCGAGCCCCTGGTCACCCGCAAGGTGCACGAGGCCTTCCTCTCCTCGCGCGACCTCTCCCTCGACGAGGTCGGCAAGGTCGCCGAGCAGGCGGCACGCTGGGAGGCATTCGACGCGACGGTCCTGGAGAAGTACTTCACGACCCTCGACTTCCGCTTCGGCGGCCCCCAGTTGGCGGCCGTCGAGGAGTTCGCCCGCCGCGTCGGCGCGACGACCGGCTTCCCCGCGGACGTGAAGGTGGACCTGCTGGAGCCGTAAGGCCCGCTTTCCTTCGGAAGGCGGCACTACGCTGCTGGGAGCGCCACGAGGCAGTGCGGCGAGCCAGTGCCGCGAGGCGTGCGTACGGGGGAGGTGTGGACGCCATGCAACCGCTCGGAGCCGATGAACCCACGGTCGTGGGGCCCTACCGGCTGCTCGGCCGGCTGGGCTCCGGCGGAATGGGCCGCGTGTATCTCGGCCGCAGCGCGGGCGGCCGCACGGTCGCGGTCAAGATCGTGCACCCGCACTTCGCGCTCGACGAGGAGTTCCGCGCCCGCTTCCGCCGCGAGGTGGACGCGGCGCGCCGGGTGGGCGGCGCCTGGACGGCCCCCGTCCTGGACGCGGACCCCGAGGCCCCGGTCCCATGGGTCGCGACGGCGTACGCGGCCGGCCCCTCGCTGGCGGCGGCGATCGCGGACTCCGGCCCGCTTCCCGCCCATTCCGTACGGGTCCTCGGCGCGGGCCTGGCCGAGGCGCTCTCGGCGGTGCACGCGCAGGGTCTGGTCCACCGCGACGTGAAGCCCTCCAACGTGCTGCTGACCCTCGACGGCCCCCTCCTCATCGACTTCGGCATCGCCCGCGCGACGGACGGCACGGCCTCGCTCACCTCCACCGGCGTCTCGGTCGGCTCGCCCGGCTACATGTCGCCCGAGCAGATCCTCGGCAAGGGCGTCACGGGAGCGGCGGACGTCTTCTCCCTCGGCGCGGTCCTCGTGTACGCGGCCACGGGCGAATCCCCGTTCCCCGGTGACTCCTCCGCCGCGCTGCTCTACAAGGTCGTCCACGAGGAGCCCCGGCTCGGGTCCCTGGAGGGCGAGTTGCGCGAGCTGGGCGCCCGGTGCCTGGCGAAGGACCCGGCCGACCGGCCCACCCCGGGCGAGATGTCCGGGCGGCTGGCCCCGCAGGGCGCGGCCCGGCTGGTGACGGCGGGCTGGCTGCCGGGCCGGATGGTGGAACAGGTCAGCCGAAGTGCCGTACAGCTGCTCAACCTCGAGGCCGCGGAGGTCGCGCCCTCGGGGCCGGTGGGGTTCAGCAGCCCTTCGGTGGGGGCGCCTTCGGCGGCGCCCGGTCCCTCGGGAGTGCCTGTCGCGGAGGGCGGGGTCTTCGGACCGCCACCGCCGGGCTTCGGTCCCGCGGTGCCCGTGGTGCCGATGCCGACGTATGTGCCGGGGCAGCGCGAGTCGCAGCCGGGCCCGCAGGACGCGGTGCCGGCGACCTCGGGCGGCCACCAGGACGCTCATCCCGGCAAGGTCTCCGTCAGCCTCGCCGCGACGTCGCTTCCCGGGGCGAACGGCCGTGGCCGCAGGCTGAGTTGCACGGTCGCGCTGGCCGTCGCCGGTGCGCTGGCGGCGGTGACCGTCGGCTCGGCGTTCCTGTTCGACCTGATGCCGGGCAACGACTCGGGGGACAAGGGAAGCTCCGCGGGAGGCGCCGTGACTCCGGAGCCGACCGCCGGATCGGGCGACGCCGCGAGCACTCCTTCGCCGACGGCCGGCGCCTCGAATCCGGGCGATGCACAGTCCGCGATTCCCGCCTCCTACCTCGGCACCTGGGAGGGCGACGGCATCGCCCTCGGCGGCGCCCTCCCCATGGGCACCTTCCGCGTCACCGTTCACCGGGCCGCCGTGGGCGAGCAGTTCGGCACCTTCCGCCAGACCGACCAGATCGGCGGCATCTGCGACGACGTACTCGTCCTCAGGAAGGTCACCAAAACCCAGCTCATCGCCACGAGCATCGCCAAGAAGTCCAACCGCAACGTCTGCACGAAGGGCTCGCACGTCGTCCGACTGACCCCCGTCGGCACCGACCTGAAGTACGAGACGGACAACGCGGACGCGGGGGATCCGGTGGCGCGGATGGCGAAGGTTTCCTGAGCAACGGACCTGCCCTCTGCGTCCGTCACGCCCGTCACTACTGTGTCTGCGATAGCGAACGCCATCAGACGCGACCGGCGTGAACAGCACGGGGAAGGCCCGACCATGGAGACGCTGCAGGCCGACGATCCACGGGAGTTGGGCAGCTACCGGTTGCTGCGGCGGCTGGGCGCGGGCGGTATGGGGCGTGTCTACCTGGCCCGTTCGCCCGGCGGCCGCACCGTCGCGGTGAAGGTCGTACGGCCCGACCTGGCGGCCGACGGCGACTTCCGGCGCCGCTTCGAGCACGAGGTCGCCATCGCGCGGGCGGTGTCCGGCCGTTACACCGCCCCGGTCGTCGACGCCGACCCGGCCGCCGCGCTGCCGTGGCTCGCGACGTCGTACGTCCTCGGGCCGGACCTCACGGACGTGGTGGAGACCCATGGCGCGCTGCCCGAGCGGACCGTACGCGCACTCGGCGCGGGCCTCGCCGCGGCCCTCCAGGAGATCCACACCGCGGGGCTGATCCACCGCGACCTGAAGCCCTCGAACGTCCTGCTGGCCGCCGACGGCCCCCGCGTCATCGACTTCGGCATCGCGCGGGCGGTGGACGGAAACCGTATGACACAGACGGGAGTCGTCGTCGGCTCGCCCGGCTACATGCCGCCGGAGCAGGCCCTCGGCCGGGACGTCGGCACGGCGGGCGACGTCTTCTCCCTCGGCGCCGTCCTCGCCTACGCGGCGACCGGACACGACGTCTTCGGCTCGGAGGCCGCGAACCACGCGGCCATGCTCTACCAGATCGTCTACGGCGAACCCGACCTCACCGGCGTACCGAAGTCGCTGCTGGGCCTGATCCGGGCATGTCTGCTGAAGGACCCGGCGCTGCGCCCGGCCCCGGCGGAGATCGTGACGGCCCTCGCCCCGGCCGGCGCCGAGACCCTCCTGACGGACTGGCTCCCCTCGGCGGTCGCCTCCACCATCGCCACGCACGCGGCGGGAATCCTGGACCTGGAGATACCGGCCGCGACGACACCGGTCGCGACCGCACCGGCGGGCTTCGGCGGGCCGCCGGCCGTGCCCAACCCGCCGATGGGGTACGGGACTCCGCCCGGCGGTACGCCCGCGCCGGTGACCCCGGGATACGGGGCCGCGGGAGCCCCGGGGTCTGCGGGCGCTCCCGGCTACGGGACCCCGCCGCCCGGCACGTTCCACCTCGGCGCACCGCCGGCCGCCGCCTCCGCGGACCCTCCCGCGGCCCCCTCCCGTCGCCGTCTCCTCAGCCGCGCGGCCGGTGCCGCTGCCGGTGTCGCCGTGCTCGGCGGGGGCACCGCCTGGTGGCTCTCGCGGGACACCCCCTCCCCCGCCTCGGCCGGGGCGGGGTCGGGCGGTGGAAGGACGGAGCCCGCCGCGGAGACCTTCACGACGCCTCCGGCCGGTGTCGCGCCCCAGCCGCTGTGGCACGTGACGGTCGCCGAGGACGGCATCGAGACCGACCTTCCGCTGCTCACCCACGACGGTCTGCTGCTGATCAGCGGTGAACCGCTGGTGGCGTACGACGTGAAGACCGGCAAGAAGCGCTGGACCCGCAAGGACGTGATCCAGCCCGGCGCCGCCCTGCTGTTCCACGACGGCAAGGTCTTCCTGTCCGACAGCCAGTACGACGGCGTACTCGTGGCGCTGGACGTGCAAACGGGCAAGGAGGCCTGGCGCAGCCGTCTCACCGGGGCGTTGCAGGTCGACAACACCATCGCCATCGACGACCAGCACGTCTACACCATGGTGACGGACTTCGACGACGCGCGCAGCGCCACCGACTACCGCAACGGCGTCGCCGCGATCAGCCACACCACCGGCAAGCAGGTGTGGGTGCAGATGCGCGACTGGGGCACCGGCAACTGGGACGCCGACGGCTCCGTCGACGGGAAGTACCTGGTGTACGCCGACTCCAAGCACAACCTCACGGTGCGCGACACGGCGACCGGTGAGCAGTTGTGGACCAGGAAGTGGGGTGACCACGACCTGGGGTGGAAGCCCCTCGTCGCGGCCGGCCTGGTCTTCCTGCCGGGTGACGAGCTGATCGCCTTGGACGCCGACACCGGGAAGACCAGCTGGACGCTGTCCCCCAACGGCCGCCGCGGCTTCAACGACCCCACCGTCATCGACGGCGTGCTCTATGCGAGCGACCACGACGGGGGCGTCTGGGCCGTCGAGGTCAAGACCGGCAAGAAGCTCTGGCTGTGCGAGGACCCCGGCGCCACACGGCCCCCCGAGCGGTTCATCCGCGTGGGGCAGACCCTCTACGGGGCGTCGTACTGGGGCAGTGGCGGCATCTTCGCGATGAAGGCCAAAACCGGCGAGAAGCGCTGGGTCTACAACGACAACCAGTCCGGTGACGGTGCCTCGGACCCATGGCAGGTCGCCATCTCCGGCAACCGCCTTCTCGTGACGCACGGTTGGTCGATCTACGCGCTGCCCGCAGTGTGAGCGCACGGTGGGCCCCGGCCTCAGGGGCCCACCGCGGGCGCGTCACAGCGGCGTCGTGACCGTGAGCGGCTCCCCGCTGCCGAGGTGCAGCAGGCCCTTGCCCGGCGCGACCGGTCCGCCGACCATGCTGCGGTTGGTGCGGATACCGATCAGCTCGCCCGCGGAGGAGTCCTGCGGGGAGAGCAGGATGCCGCGGCGGCCCTTCTTCATCTCGACCTGCCAGCCGGAGAAGCCGCTGCACACGTCGTCCTCGTCACCGGCGATGACGAGACCGAGACCGCGCTCGGTGCCGCGCTGGACGATGCGCTTGAGAACGGTCGCGGCGTCGCAGTCCTCCAGGACCTCGCCGTCGTCGACCAGCACCACGATCGGCTCCTCGGGCGTGGCCGACTCGATCACCTCGTCGAGGTCGTCGCTCTCGATGTCGTCCTCGTCGAAGACCTTCAACACGCCGTCCTGGCCGTCGAGTTCACGCAACGGCGACGGACGCGGCGCGGCGACGACGATACGGACGCCCTGCGCAAGGTAGGACCGGGCCAGGTTCAACAGCGTCGTACTGCGGCCCGACTTGGCGGGACCGGCGATGACGAACGTCGGCACGCCCTGCGAGAGGTCGGGGCCGAAGCCCATGATGTCGTCGCCGCCGATGCCCACCAGGCCCCACAGCTTCGAGCGGGAGGCATCCGGGTCGCGCATCTCCCAGGCGTCGGCGAAGTTGATGCGGGTGGGCAGCACGTCGACACGGAACGGGCGTCGGCTGCGCGGGAGTTGGGCGTCGCGTGCGGCGGCGGCCTCGCCGATCGCGGCGAGCGCGGCGGCCTGTCCCTGTCCCGTGGAGTCCTCGGTGAGCAGCGCGAACTGCGTCTCGGTGCCCTGCTCGTTGCGGTAGCCGCGGCCCGGCGGGATCTCCTCGGGGACCTTGCGGGCGTTGATGCCGAGCAGCGAGAAGTCGGAACGGTCCGCGAGCCGCAGTCCGTACTTGTCCTCGGTGAGCGAGCCGATCCGGGTGGAGAGGATCTGCCGGTCACCGGTCATGATCACGTGGATGCCGACGCTCGCGCCCTCGCGCATCATCGCCTGGATCTGGTCGGTCAGATCACCGTGGTCGTACTCGCCGAGCGTCGGCAGCCAGCCCTCCCACCGGTCGAGCAGCACGACGAGATGCGGCAGCCGCTCCTCCTCCGTCGACGCGGCCCGCTGCTCACCGATGTCGGCGAAGCCCTTGTCCGCCAACAGGTCCTGGCGGCGCGTGAGTTCACCCTTCAGGCGGGCGATGAGCCGGACCACGCGCTCGGTCTGGTTGCGGCTGACGACCGCGCCGCAGTGCGGCAGCCGGGTCAGCGCGTTGAGCGCGCCGTTGCCGCAGTCGATGCCGTAGAGGTGGACGTCCGCGGCGGAGTGCGTGCGCGCCAGCGAGCCCGCGATGGTCCGCAGGATCTGCGAACGGCCGCTGCGCGGGGCACCGCCGATGAGCAGATGCCCGAAGGAACGGAAGTCGATGACGACCGGACGGCGCGCCTGGTCGGCGGGCAGGTCCTCGACGCCGTACGGGGCGGGCGGCAGCTTGCCCGGTCCGCCGGCGAAGGCGGGCAGCGGGATCTCGTCGAGCAGCAGCGTCTCGGAGAGCGCGGGCAGCCACGGACTGTGCTGCGGCGGGATGCCGAGCACCTGGTTGGCCGCGCGCACCGCGTCCACCAGCACCTTGAGGTCGGTGATCTCCTCCTCCTCGCGCGCGGCGGCCTTCGGCTTCACGAGAGCGGCCCGGCCGAGGTCCTCCCAGTCGAGGGGGCCGGCCCACGGAGCGAGCAGCGCCGGGTCGGCGGCACCCGGGCGGCGGCCACCGACCCGGCCGGACTGGAACGGTACGAGCGAGGCGTGCCCGAGGCGGACGTACGCGCGGCCGGGAGTGTTCTTGGAGATGTGCCCCGCCTCGGGCGAGTCGATGACATCGCTGGACTCGCCGCCGTCGGTCACGCGCAGCGCGATACGGAGGTTGGTGTTGGCGCGGATCTCGGGTGACACGACGCCGCTCGGCCGCTGGGTGGCGAGCAGCAGGTGGATGCCGAGCGACCGGCCTCGCTGGGCGATGTTGACCAGACCCGTCACGAAGTCGGGCAGGTCGCGCACCATGGACGCGAACTCGTCGATGACGATGAGGAGTCGGGGCACGGACGGGTGCGCGGGATCACGGCGTACGAGGTCCTGGTAGTCCTCGATGTCCTTGGCGTCGGCGGCGGCGAGGATGTGCTCGCGCCGCTTCAGCTCCGCGCCGAGCGATTCGAGGGCGCGCTCGACGAGATGGGCGTCGAGGTCGGTCACCATGCCGACGGTGTGCGGGAGTTTGACGCAGTCCTTGAACGCCGAGCCGCCCTTGTAGTCGACGAGGACGAACGTCATGTTCTCGGGGGTGTTGGCCACGGCCAGCGACGCCACGATGGTCTGCAGCAGCTCCGACTTTCCGGAACCCGTCGTACCGGCGATGAGTCCGTGCGGCCCGTCCCGCCGCATGTCGATGCCGAACGGCCCGTCGTACGACTCACCGATGACCGCCATCGTCGACTGCCCGCCCATCCGCCAGCGCGCCGTGATGGCGTCACTGCTCGGCGGCTCCAACTGCAGCACGTCCAGCAGCCGGCTGGCCCCGGGCAGCGCCGAGTCCTCGGTCTCGCCGCTGATGTCGCGGAGAGGGGAGAGCGCGCGGGACAGTCGTGCGCACCAGGCCGCGGAGACGAAGTCCGGCCGTACGTTCCGTACGCGGGCGACGCCCGTCTGCTGGACGCGCAGCCGCAGTTCGAGCGGCTTGTGCGAGCCGGAGTGCGCGTCGTCGGTCTCGGTGGCGTGCCAGGCGTGGAAGGAGGGGAAGCCGCCGGGGGCGGCGGGAGCGGCCGCTGTGGTCCGCTGAGCGGTGTGCTCCTCGGGCTTGGGCTCGGCGATCACGATGGCCTGGCACTCACCGGGCAGGAACCGCTCCTCCGCGTCGAGGCAGATCGCGTACATCGACATCGCGGGGCCCTCGCGCAGCAGCCTTACGACGCCCGGCATGGACCGCAGCCGCCGTGAGCCGTCCCAGACCACCACGATGTCCGGGTCGCCGAAGGCGGCCTTGTTGCCGTTCTGCCGGGCGGCCTTCTGGCGGGCGTCGAGCAGCTGGGTCAGCTCGCCGATGCGGGCGCCGACGGTCTCGGCGTCCGTACCGATGAGGACGTTGGAGTCCTGGCCGCCGCCGGGCCGGCTGTGCGGCAGCCAGCGCACCCAGTCCCAGCTCTCCCGGCCGCTGTTCTCGGTCAGGACGTAGAACTGGACGTCGAGCGGACTGTGCAGCACGGCGGCCTGCGCGACGACCCAACGCCCCAGCGCCTGCGCGGAGTCACCGGGTCCCGCGATGCCGACGACACCGCGCTCGCACAGCGGCAGCGCGACCGGTGCGTCCTCGATGGTCCAGGTCACCTGGCGCTTGTGGTCGTCCTGCTCGGGGTCGTCGAGGACGACCTCGGAGGGCAGCTGCCCGGTCCCGACGCGCAGCAGCAGATGATCGGGGTCGGTGCGCCGCCGCTCCCACAGCCGCGTCCGCGGCCCGGTGCTCAGCGACAGCACGGCCGCCGGGTCGGGAACGGCCTGCCGCCGGTCGAGCCGCTCGGCAACAAGCGCCTCCTGCGCTTCCTTCTCGATCCGCTCCTTGTGCTCCTTGTACTCCTTGACCTGCTTCGCATGGGACTTGCGCCCCTGCTTCTTGTCGTTGAAGTAGTTGGCGATCATGATCATCGGGCTCAGGGCCGCCATGATCAGGTAGTAGTAGCGCTTGAAGATCACCACGGACACGATGGCGCCGACCAGCGGCATGAGCGCCATCAGCCAGGGCAGCGGCCGGGCTTCGTAGTCGCGTACGGGGCTGGGCAGCCGGAACTTCGTCTCGCGCTCCGGCGGGTGCAGTCGCGGCGGCCGGTTGTAGTCGAGCCCGGCGCCGTCGTCGGACCACTTGAGGGCGGCGTTGGGCGGGGAGTACCGGTCGAGCTCAAGGAGGGTGTTGCCGACGGCGATCTGACTGCCGAGCGGCCAGGTGTCGTCGTCCTCTCCGTCCTTCTTTCTGTCCTTGAGGCTCTCCCCGTCGAGAGTGACGCCTTCTCCGTCCTCGTCCCCGCGCCCGTGAACGGTGAACCGGCAGGTTCCATCGGTTGCAACTGACAACGTCAGCGCTCGCTCGGGCAGTTCCGGATCGTCGATGCGCAGATACGACGCCGCCCCGCTCCCGATGTCGTAGCGCCCGATCCCGAGCCGGTGCACGGCTCCGGCGGCCGGCCCCCCGGCGACCCGCAGCTCGACGAGCCCGGTCGGCTCGCCCGGCAGGCACCCGGCGGGGTCGTACAGACTGACGACCGCGCCCTCGCGCAGGGGCGAGGTCCCGATGGTGGCGGAGGGGTCGACGGGAAACCCGTCGACGTAGGCGATCGGAGCACCGCCCTGACCGCCCGGCTGCTGCGCGTGCTGCCCGATGGGGATGATCCGGGCACCGCTGCTGTAACCGACATGAGTCGCCAGCTCTTTGGCGATGTCCCCGACCGAGGACTCAGGATCCGCATCAAGCACCACGTCGGCGGAAGCCCCGCCGAGCGGATCGACGACGGTCAGAGTCAGGCGCACGCTCGTCCTCCCCAGCCACCTGAGGCCGCTTCCCTCCCGCGGGCCACAGTAGGACCGACGATATCCGCTCCCCCCTTCCCGCAGGCAACGGCCTGTGTGCGGGGTCCCTGGAGGGGGTGAGCAGATCCGGCGTACCGCCCGCCCCGCCGGATCCCGGCCCCGCCGCGAACCGGGCCCCGCACCCCACGCTTTCACAGCGCGCTCGTGACAAAGCCGGGGTGTGCTCCTGCAAGCGTCCTGGATAGGCTGCTGACTCAGCGGACGATCGCATCATCCGCATCAGCAGCCACGGGGGCTGGCCCTGCGGCGAGTTGGAACCTGGAGGCGCCACATGGCCAAAGACGCAGATATCACATACGAGAAGATGCGCACCGCCGCGAAGAAGCTCGGCCATGAGAAAGAGAAGATGGACGAGAAGCTCCACGGCCTGGACAGCTACATCGACAACCTCGTAGCCGACGGCTACACCACCTCCAAGGGTTCCTCCGCCTTCGACGACTCCTTCAAGGAGTTCACCAAGGGCATGAAGGACACCCTCGAGGGCCTCAAGGGCATGGCCAAGTTCCTCGACGACGCCGCAAAGGCCTACGAGGACCTGGACCAGCAGCTGGCCAACGGGGTCAAGGGCTAGTCGGTCCCGCGCAACGACTTGCAGGCGTAGCGGCCGCTTTGGCCGCTACGCCTGCTATGCGCAAAAGAGGCTCTTCGTCGAGCGGAGAGTCTTCATCAGGGGAACTCATGTCGGATCGGATCGCAGAGGGACCCTCTTCGGCGGCAGGGCAGCCCAGCGAGCGCTTCTGGGCGCGAGACGGGTTCGTGATCGCCGCCGTCATCGCTCTGATGGCGGCCCTGACAGGGGCGATCGTGTTCACGGTGGGCACCTGGCGGTTGTTCGCGCGCAGGACGGTCCCGGAGTTGTTGGACCTTCCGGGCGGACCGTGGGCGGTGGGCTGCGCGCTCGGCCTGCTCACTGTCGCCGGAGGGTTCGGCATCGTCTGGTCCCTGACCGGAGTCCTCGAGGCGACAAGCCTGCCGCGTGCCCTGCGCAAAGCAGCGACCGCCGCACTCTGGACAGCCACCTTCGCGCCGCTCCTCTACCTCTTGAGCAGCCTCCCAGGCAAGAACTGCCCTTCGTACAAGACGAGTTGCGCCTACATTCCCATCACTGGAAGCGCCCTCCTCGCGTACGCGCTGAGTACTGCCCTGACCGGCTGGCTCCTCCTGCGTTGGAAGAGGTCAGCTGCCGAGGCACAGCAGGCACGGGAGCGGGAGCGCCTGCGCAGACTCCGCAAGAGGGGCAAGGGGAAGAGCCGACGGGCATGAAGCGCTCCCGAGCGCACGGGCCATGACCTGACCGATGAGGGGCCTCCAATGAGCCCCTGACGAGCCCCGTCACGCCCCGTCTCTGCGCGTCACACCGGCTGGACGTGTACGTCCGCCGGGCTGAGCGCCGTGAGATACGCCTCGATGTCCTCCCGGTCGCTCGTGAAGATCACGGCGCTGCCGTGTTTCACGGCGGACAGGGCAACCCAGGCGTCCACAGTGTCCGAGCACTCCGGTCGACCGGCGTTCGTGGTGCTCCCGCCACTCCTGCTCCGTCAACTCCTGGGCGGCCGAATCCGGTTCGACCGGCAGGGCCGCTGCTTCCGCCTCTGCCGCCGCGATGACGGCGTCGATTCCCGAGAACTGTTCCTCCATGGCCTCGGTCTCCGCCATCTGCCGTGTCGCGGCGTGCACGAGGTACGCCGAGACGTCCAGGCCGGCCCGTTCGGCGTGCTGCCTGATGCGCGCGGCCTGCTCCTCTTCAAGGCTGATGCTGATCCCGGGGTCCTCGCCATGAGACGAGTGTGTGACGCGTATTACGCCCTGTTCAAGCGGGCTCGGTTATTGCCGGGCCGTTGGTGGTGAGGCGGCGGTGAAGGACACCGTTTGGAGGATTGCTGTGGTCATGTCGCAGAACTCGCCCCAGTAGTCCACGGCGGCCGTGTCGATGGTGAAGACGGCTGTGTACGGGCCTGTGGGGAAGGGGACGTGGATCTGGATCTGTCCGGTCAGCAGCTTTTCCCGCTCGGCGGTGGCGGTGACGTCCGGGCTGAGCGTGATCTCTCGCATGATGATGCTGGAGACGGCGGGGCCGCAGGGCAGGTCGAGCCAGCGCGCGTCGTTGAACGGGTCGGCGGCGAGGACGGCCAGGATGCCGTGCGCGGCTATGTCCGGATCCGCGTGGTCGGACTCGTAGGCGGCGACGGAGAAGGAGCAGTGCGCCACGCCCTCTGTCTCCAGGCCGAAGAGACCGAAGGCGGAGTAGGCGAGGCCCGCTGTCGCCATCGCTTCCGTGACGAGTTCGTAGAACGGGGCCGCCGACTGCCAGAGTTGGCCGTCCCCGCCGGGATACAGACCGCGGACGAACTCGGCCGTGGCGGTGGAGCGTTCGTCCGCCGTGGCGTCGACCGGCAGGGCGTGGAAGCCGTCCGGCATGACGAACGACATGGGCGGGATGTTCCGGGCGTCGAACGTCGCGATCAGCTGAGCCAGATCGGTCACGGCGCCGTCCCTTCGGTCGTCGGCGCCGTCCTCTCGGCAACGGGTGCCGTCCCTTCGGCAACGACCGTGACGTTCCGTTCAGGAGCCACTGGGCCGTTGCCCTGAGGCGCCAGTGCGCCGTTCCCCTGAGACGCCGGTGCGCCGCTCCTCTCAGGCATCACTGGGCCGTGCCCTTCGGGAAGACGTCCGTGCCGGCGGGGTCCACATAGCGGGTGAGGCTCTGCTCGGTGCCGTTCGACAGGGGCACGCGCAGGTGTACGGCGACCGTGCCGTCGGTGAGCTGCTCCAGCTGCGGAGGTTCCGTGACCGGCAGCACCTCGCCCACCGCGCGGGACACCTGGAGCGGCGGTTCCGCCACGAGCTCGGCGATCCGGTCCCGCTGTTGCGGCGTGACGTCGTCCCCCGACACGGGGCGTCGCTCTCCGCGCAGTTGGCCCACCAGCTTGGCGGCGTCCCCCACCTTCCAACGCGTCCAGGAACCGTCGGCGAACCGGATCCTCACGTCGGAGCCGTTCTCGGAGAAGTGCATCCGCTCCGCTTCGGCGACGGTATCTCGCGGTGTCTCCCACAGCGCGTCGGCGGGCGCCAGGCCGGCTGCGGCGCTGACTCCGAGGACGAGAAGACGACGATCGGTGAGTACGAGCTCGGTCCGGTACCCCTTGGGCCTGCGCGCCGGGTCCAACTGCCAGGGAAGGGTGCGCGCGAGGGTGCCCGCGGCGGCCCACATCACCGGGAAGTCCTCGACCTCGTTCTCGGGTTCCCGGGGCTTTCCGGGGCCATGGGGTTCGCCGAAGGGCGAGCCGCTGGGGGCCGTGGCGTTCGCGGCCATGTTCAGCAGGCGGGGAATGCCGAGCAGCGCGATGTCCAGCGCGCGTACGCCCGCCCGGTCGGCCTTTCCCCGTGGGCTGAACCCCGGCCCGGCCGGCCAGCCGCTCAGCTCTTCTTCGATATCCCGCCGTTCGGTGTCCCTGAACGAACGCAGGCCCGCGACCCGCGGTGCCGATCCGGTCGCGAAGGAGGCGTTGACCCGCATCAGCAGGGCTTCTCCCGGGGGCGGATACCAGTCCACGGCCCTGTGTCCTCTCCGTGCTCACCAGGCAAAGCCGGGTGTGCTGGGTGTGCGTCGTGCTTGGCGTGCCGGGTGCTTCCGACCGGGCGCGCTCCCGGCGGAAGCGCCTCCGGCGGACGCGCTTCCGATGCGGCGCGCTGCGCTCAGTGCGCCGCCGCGGAGTCATGGAATCGGTCCCCCGGGTGCATCATCTCTCCGATGTGCGAGGGAATGGACCATGCTTTGGGGGCGATTTTGATCGCCGCGTCGATTCCGCGTCCCAGATTGCTCATGGAATCGATCTTGTTCAGGCCCGGAATTCCCCGAGTGCCGATCCACTGCCCGTTGCGGACGTTCTGTTCGGCGACCAGGGTGATGCGGTTCATGATTCCGCCCTCGGTCGAGATGAAGCCCCCGGCCTTGAGGCCCCAGAGGCCGACCGTCTTGCCCTTGACCGTGAAGCTCACCGCGCCCGCGACGTTGTCACCGACGCCGATGATGTTCCGGCCGATGGTGGTCACGCCCTTGAAGCCCTCGCCGAGTTCCGCGGCGCGTGAGGCGGCGACGGCCCCGTCGGCGACCTTGACTCCCTTGGCGAACGCGCCGATACCCGGGAGTGCGCCGAGCGCGTCGAAACCGATGCTGACCCAGCTGACGTCGGCACCGGCCGCCATCGCCACAAGATGGGACACCAGGGCCAGGCCACTGGTGACGACGGCCGCGGCGGCGAAGATGGCACCGATCGGCTCGAAGGGGGCGGTGAGGATGGCCAGCATCCCAAGGACGCCACTCAGGTCGCTGAGCAGGTCACCGACCGTCTTGATCAGATCGGCGTGGTCCTCCAGCCACTTGCCGGTCGCGTCCCACGCGTCCGCGATCCCGCTCCCCAGCTTGTCCCAGAAGCCGGGCTCGTCCGGCGCGATGTCCGCCGCCTTGTCGAGGTCCTTGCCGATGAGGGCGGCGGCCTTCTTGTAGCGGTCCTCCAGGTCGTGCACCTTCTGTGTGACGTCGTTGACGTCACTGGACGTCTTGCTCTGGTCCTTGTCCTTCGCCTTGGCGTCGGCCTCGGCGTCGAGGACCTCCCCGGCCCGCTTCTCCAGCCGGTCGGCCTCCTCCTGGAAGTGGACGAGCTCGCCGGCCCACCGGTGCAGGGCGCGCGAGGCCTTGTCGAAGGAGTCGTGGCTCTTCTTGATGAGCGGAGTGATGTCGGTGGAGACGTGCTCACTGAAGGCGACGGCGGTCCTGCCCTTCCAGGCGCCTTCCTTGATCTGCTCCAACTCCTGTACGGCCGTGCCCAGCTCGCTCGCCAGGCCGCCGAGCTTCTTCGCGAGTTCCCGTGTCTGCTCCACGTCGCCGGGGGTGGGATCCCAGCCGATGTGCGGGAAGGAGGGGCGACTCATGCCTGTCTCAGTGCCCCTTCTTCTCGGGGGCCTTCATGGACTCGGCGAGCTTCAGGTCCAGGTCGTCGAAGGACTTCCCGATCTTGTCGATCATCTTGACGGCACCCTGGGTGTGCTTGCCGAGCTGCTTGATGCCGTAGCCCCAGTCGTCGGCGAAATCGTGTACGTCGTCCACGAGTGCCGCGGCGCCCACGACCGAGCCGTCGGTGCCGCGCAGGGTGCGGCGGGCGGTGTCCATGCGGTCGCTGACCGTGGAGAACGTCTTCCGCAGGTCTTCGAAGATGGTGCCGTCTAGTCGGAGATCACTCACGTTTCACTCACGATGCGTTCCGGTTGGGCTCGGGTGTTGCTGACGGATGGGGAGGATTGGAACGATTTCCCCCTTCACGTACGTGAAGGAACGGTGAAGCGGAAGCCGGAGCGTGTGGCATCACACCCTGGCGCTGGAAATCGCCCGATCGAGTGATCCTACGCAGTAGACAGGGCGACGGCCTGGAGCAGCATGGCGGGTGGCGTTGTTTGAGGGGGCTTTGGGGTCGAGTTTGCCGCTCCTTGGCGGGGCTGTGATGTTTCCGCGATCCCCGAGGTGCGGCGTTGCTGGAGCGAAGTCGGACGGGTCCGCGGGTCGACCCGGGTCGTGCCGAGCTCTCCCGCGCGCGGCACCTCGTACGCTGGCCGCGACGCAAGCAGAGGTCGAAAGACACGGGCAGAGAACGAAACGAGCCCCGGACCCGGAGTGAGCCGGGGAGCGGGGGAGCAGGGGGAAACGAACCATGGCCCGCTACATCGAGACGCTCACCATCGAGCGCGGCGGATTCAGGATCAAGGTGCCCGAGTCGTGGTGGGAGTTCGACGTACGGCCCGAGTCGCGTGACGACTCCATCCGGCGCATGGTGAACGAGCGGGTCGAGCAGCGGCCGGAGTTGGCGCAGTACCGGGACACGTACACCGCCTTCCTGCGGAAGTCCGCGGCCGACGCCTGGAAGTCCGGCGCCCTGTACTGCGGCTGCATGGCGGAGAGCTTCGGCGGGGACACCCCGATCACCGGCTCCGTCACCGTCTCGATCGTCGGCGGCCGTACGCAGTCCGGCGAGGCCCTCTCCACCGACCCGCAGGTGATCGCGAGCCAACTCGCCGTGCGCGAGGCGAAGAAGGAGGGCGACGCCTGGCGGAAGGTGACGACCGTCGACATCCCCGGCGTCGGCCCGGCCGCGCGCACGTACGGCATCGAGGACATCGTCGTACCCGACGACACCCTCAAGCGCACCATCCGTGCCGTACTCATGCAGACGTTCATCCCCGTGCCGGGGCAGGAGGGCAAGGTCGCCCTGGTCGCCGGGAGCAGCCAGGTCCTCGACCTCGCGGACTCCTTCTTCGACATCTTCGACGCGATCACGTCGACGTTCCGCTTCGCGACCTGAGTCCGTCACGCGAACACCGCACCCCCGTACCGCCGTCACCCCGCGGCTGAAAGACCTCGCCGCCGCCCCACCGCCTCGTGAACACCTCGTGCAGACCTGGCACACTCCCCGTGACGAACCCCACGCCCCACCCCGGTGTCGGGTTCGCGGCTGCACAGGGGTGACCTGGCACGAATCCCTGTGCTCAACGGGGAACCGGACACCCTCAGTTGCGCGTGGATAACGTCGAGCGCCGTGAGGTTCGCGATCCATAACGCGCCTTGAGGGGCTTATGTGCGGCTGATACGGTGCCATGGCTTGACACTCGCTCCAGCGCTGGCTATTCGGCCAGGTCGCACGGTACGCGCAGTACAGGTGTGCGCGGGCGAAGTGTCCTAATTGGTCGGCAATTTGGCAGAGTTATCTTGGGTGTGCGGGGAGCGGTTGCGTGAAGATCCAAGAGCGTACGGGGGCGGGCAACCAGCGCTCCGCTGCGCCGGCTCAGCCGGCGATGGGTGAGCGCCTTCCCGCGCCGCCTCGCGAGCGCAAACCCGCGCTCGCCGCGCTCGCCGTACTCCTCATCCTCGTGGGCGCGCTGGGCGCCACGATGCTGGTGCTGCGGGCCGGGGACCGGGTCGAGGTCGTCCAGGTGACCGGCGACATCCAGGCCGGGGAGTCGGTGGGCAAGAGCGTGACCTCCGTGCTGGTCGCGGACGACGCGAGCATCAACTACGTGAAGTGGTCGCAGGTGGACACCCTCAAGACCCTCAAGGCCAAGTCCACGATCTACAAGGGAACCGTCGTCATCGGCGACATGTTCGCCAGCAAGACGACCCTCCCCGCGGGCAAGGCCTCGGTCGGCCTCGCCCTGAAGGAGGGCCAGTACCCCGCCAACATCAAGGAAGGCGACGTCGTGGCCGCCTACCGCGTCGGCAACGACAGCGGCAGCAGCTCCAGCCGGAACAGTTCGTCCGGTTCGTCGAGTTCGTCGAGCAGCAACTCCCTGATCGTCGACAACGCGCGCGTGGACACCAAGAGCGACGACAGCGACGCCACGATCAGCACGGGCAACCTCTCCATCACCCTGCTCGTCGACCAGAGCGACGCCCCCGCCCTGACGCAGGCCGCCGCGGGCGGCGACGTCGCCGTCGTTCTCGTCCCCGGCAACGGCAACTAGAGGCGAGTGGGTAAAGAGACATGGCGCTCATCGCCGTCGCCGCCGACAAGGGTTCCCCCGGCGTCACCACCGCCGCGGTGGCCCTGTCGGCGGTCTGGCCCCGCAGGGTCCTGCTCGCCGAGACCGACCCGGCCGGCGGAGACCTCGTCTACCGCAGCGCCGCGGCTCACGGTGGGCCGCTCAACCCCAACACCGGCATGCTGTCGATAGCGGCGACCGCCCGCCGCGGCCTTGTGCCGGACCAACTCTGGGACCACGTACAGCCGTTGAGCGGAGGCCTGGAAGTCCTGGTCGGACTCGGTGTCGCCGAGCAGGCGACCGGTCTCGCCGGACTGTGGCCCACCCTCGGCCGGGCCTTCGCCCAGCTCGCCGACTCCCCGCACGCACCCGCCGACGTGATCGCGGACTGCGGACGGATCAGCGGGGACACCCCGGCCGTCGAGATGTTCTCGCAGGCCGCCCTCGTCCTCCTTCTCTCGCGCACCGAGCCCGAGTCCATCGCCCGCGTCCGTGACCGGGCGGCGGCGCTCAGCGCCAAGCTGCACGGCGGCCCGCGCGGCGCGGCCGCCCTCGCCACGCCCCTCATCGGCGTCATCCTCATCACCGACCCGGGCGACTCCGCCAAGCTCGTCCACCAGGTCAACGACATGCTGGTGGCCGCCCAGACGGGCGCCCGCGTCGTCGGCACGCTCGCCGACGACCCGGCCGGCGCCGACCAGTTGGCCGGCCGCAGGCGCGGGCGCCTCGACAAGTCGCTGCTCATCCGCTCGGCCCGCAAGGTCACCGCGGACCTGTATCAGCAGTACGGCGCCGCCTGGGCCGTACCGGCCGGTGGGCCCCATGGGCAGCCGCACGCCGGAGCCGGCCGATGACAGCCGTCGACCATCAGCTGGTCAAGCGGTTCCGGCAGGAGGCCGGCGACCGGATCGCCGAACAGCGGCGCCTCGACCAGGTCTCCGGCGTCACGCCGATGTCCAGCGAGGACGAGCGGCAGTACGCGCGCGCGGTCATCGCCCAGATCCTGGAGGACTACGCCCGCACGGAGATCAACTCCGGGCGTACGCCGCTGGACGCGGAGACCGAGGAGCAGTACGCGGCCGCCGTGCACGCCGCGCTCTTCGGCGTCGGCCGCCTCCAGCCGCTGCTCGACAACCCGGACGTCGAGAACATCGACATCAACGGGTACGACCACGTCTTCATCGGGTACGCGGACGGGCGTGAGGTCACCGGTGACCCGGTCGCAGAGAACGACGAGGAGCTGATCGAGCTCATCCAGGTGCTCGGCGCCTACTCGGGTCTCTCCTCCCGGCCCTTCGACTCCGCCAACCCGCAGCTCGACCTGCGGCTGCCGGACGGGTCCCGGCTCTCCGCCGTCATGGACGTCACGCGGCGCCCCGCGCTCTCCATCCGCCGCGCCCGCATGGGCAAGGTCTTCGTCTCCGACCTGGTCGGGAACGGGACGATCACGCCCGAGGTCGCGCACTTCCTGGCCTGCGCGGTCCGCGCCCGCAAGAACATCATGATCGCGGGCGCCACCAACGCCGGCAAGACGACACTGCTGCGCGCCCTCGCCAACGAGATCCCGCCGCACGAGCGCCTCATCACCGTCGAGCGCGCCATGGAACTCGGCCTCGACACCTTCGCCGACCTCCACCCGAACGTGGTGGCCTTCGAGGAGCGCCTGCCCAACTCCGAGGGCCAGGGCGCCATCACCATGGCCGAGCTGGTCCGCCGGTCGCTGCGAATGAACCCCTCCCGCGTCATCGTCGGTGAGGTCCTCGGCGACGAGATCGTGACCATGCTCAACGCGATGTCGCAGGGCAACGACGGTTCGCTGTCCACGATCCACGCGAACAGCTCCAGCGAGGTCTTCAACCGTATTTCCACGTACGCGCTCCAGGCGACCGAGCGACTGCCCATCGAGGCAAGCCAGATGCTCGTCGCGGGCGCGGTGAACTTCGTCGTCTTCATCCAGCGGCGCAACGACTACGAGTCGGGCGGCCGCCTCCAGCGCATGGTCACCTCCGTCCGCGAGGTCAACGGCGTCGACGGCCGTGTGCTGTCCAGCGAGGTCTTCGCGGAGGCCCCGGACGGCCGGATCGTGCCGCACGCCCCCCTCTCCTGTCTCGATGAACTCGTCGCGCACGGCTACCGGTTGCCCGGTGGCGGAAGCTGGGGGTGATCACCGTATGACGTCCACGTCCCTCACCGATCTCGCGGCACTCGACTCGCTCGGCTCCATGGGCGGGCTGTTCTCGACGACCGTGCTGTACGCGCTCGCCTCCGGCATCGCCGTCGGCGGCGGCCTCGCGCTGTTCGCCGTCGCGGTGCGCGGCCTGCCCGCCAAGCCCGAGCACGAGAAGCAGAAGGCGAACCAACGGGCCGGTGAACTGGTGCGGTTCGCCGGGCAGCGCGGCTCGATCGCCGCCGGTGCCGGCCTTGTCGTACTGCTTCTCACCCGCTGGGCCGTGGCCGGTATCGCCGCCGGTGTCCTCGTCTTCTTCTGGGACAAGCTCTTCGGCGGCGCCTCCGAGGAGCGGTCCGCCATGCGCCGGGTGGAGGCGCTGGCCTCCTGGACCGAGTCGCTGCGCGACACGATTGCGGGTGCGGTCGGCCTGGAGCAGGCGATCCCGGCGTCCGCCCGCGCGTCCGCCCCCGTACTGCGGCCCCATCTCGACGCGCTCGTCGACCGGTTGCGCTCCCGCACACCGCTGCCCGAAGCCCTCCAGCACCTCGCCGACGAGATCAACGACGCCTCCGCCGACATCATCGTCGCCGCCCTCATCCTCAACGCCCGCCTGCGCGGCCCGGGTCTGCGCCAGGTGCTCGGCGCGCTGGCCAAGTCGGCGCGCGAGGAGGTCGACATGCGGCAGCGGGTCATGGCGCAGCGCGCCTCCACCCGCCGGTCCGTGCAGATCGTCGTGGCGGTCTCGATCGCGTTCGTGCTCGGCCTGTCCATCTTCAACCGCGAGTTCGTCGAGCCGTACGGCACGGCGGTCGGACAGCTCGTACTCGCCTGCGTCTGCGGCCTGTTCGCGCTCGGCTTCTGGTGGCTGCGCAAGCTGTCCACGATCGAGACACCCGAACGCTTCCTGGTGCGCGACGAGTCGTCGGTGCAGTTCGTCCGTCCCCGGATGCCGGCCCAGCAGGAAGAGGGGGTACGGCGATGAGCGACGTGACCATGCCGATCCTGGTCGGCGCGATCATCGGCCTCGGCCTCTACACCCTCGTACGCGCCCTCATGCCGTCCAAGCGCAGCGCGGTCGCGCAGGTCGCCCGCATCGACGCGATGCGGGCGCGCGGAGCGGCGTACGAGTCCGTGCAGCGCGGCGGGCAGGACGCGGGACGGCTCGGGACCGTACGGGCCCAAGTGGGCCGTCGCGTCGCCGAGTTCTACATGCAGCAGGGCTGGGAACTGCGGTCGCTGCGGGCGGATCTCGCGGTGCTGGACCGGAGTTGGGAGAAGTTCCTCGCGACGAAGGTCCTGCTGGCCACCGCGGGGCTCTTCTTCGGCCCGTTCCTCTTCGCCATCGTCTGGACGCTCGGCGTCGGCCGCAGCCCGATCATCCCGGTGTGGCTGGCGCTGCTCTTCGCGGCGGTGTTCTTCATCCTCCCGGACGTGGAGGTACGGCGCGACGCGGCCGAGAAGCGCCGCGACCTGCGGCGGGTCATCGGCGCGTACCTGGACCTGGTGTCCATGAGCCTGGCCGGCGGCCGCGGTCTGCCCGAGGCGCTGATGGCGGCGGCCGAGGTCTCCGACGGCTGGGCCACCCAGCGGATCCGCAACGCGCTGGCCGATGCCCGCATCACCGGCATCAGCCAGTGGCAGGCCCTCGGTTCGCTCGGCGAGCAGCTGGGCGTCGAGGAACTGAAGGACCTGTCGGCCTCGTTGGCGCTGGTCGCGGACGACGGCGCGAAGGTACGCGAGTCGCTCGCCTCGCGTGCCGAGACCATGCGGCACCGCGAACTCGCCGAGATCGAGGGCAGTGCGGGCGAGAAGTCGCAGTCGATGCTTGTCGCGCAGCTGCTGCTGTGCGCGGGATTCCTGGTGTTCCTGATCTTTCCGGCCGCCATGCGCGTGTTCCAGGTCTGACGTCGATCACCTTTTTTGAGAGGACAACTCACCATGAACGGACGGAACTTCAGCACCGGGATCCCGGGGGTGGACTTCCTCGTCACCTTCCTTCAGGGCCGGGTGCAGCGCGCCCGCTCCGGGGAGCTCGACCGCGGTGCGTCCGCGGTGGAGTGGGTCATCATCTCGGCGGTCGTCGTCGCGATCGTCGGCGTGGTCGCCGCGATCATCAACGCCGCGCTGAGCGACGGCGCCAACAAGGTGGGCGACTGCATCAAGGGTGCGGACGCGGGCAAGACCTGCTGACCATCACTACACACGTCTACGGGGTTGCTGGTGCGCGTACGTCGCTGGGTACGCCGTCGGGTGGAGGCCGCCTCCGCCCGCGGTGACTCCGGCATGACCGCGATCGAGTTCGTGCTGCTCACGCCGGTGCTCTTCTTCATGATCTTCGCGACGGTGCAGTTCGCGCTGTACTTCTTCGCCGATCATGTGGCCCAGGCGGCCGCCCAGGCAGGCGCGCGCAAGGCCCGCGCCCTGGCCGACGAACGGCCCGGCGCGTGGCGCGGCGAGGCACGGGACGTCGTCGACAGCTACATCCAGCAGCTCGGCCCGCAGCTCGTGCTGTCCCCGGACGTGAAGATGCTCCAGCCGGAGCAGAACAAGGTCGGGGTGGAGATCACGGCCCGGGTGCCCACGGTGTTCCCGGGGCTGGACCTGACGGTGCACGCGCAGTCCGTGGGCCCGGTGGAGAGATTCGTGAAGGAGGGGGAGAACTAGATGCCCCTCGCTTCCTTTCCGAGGTCCAGGGCCGCGGCCCTTCTGAGGTCGAGAGTCGCGGTCGGCCGTGACACCGGCCTGTCCACGATCGAGGTCGTGATCCTCGCCCCCGTGATGATCCTCTTCATCCTCGTGCTGGTGGCCTTCGGGCAACTGGTGGACGGACGGGGCGCGATCGACGGCGCGGCGCGCGACGCCGCCCGTGCCGGGTCCCTCCAACGCGAGGAGGGGACCGCCATGTCCGAGGCCCAGAACGCAGCGGACGCCGACCTGTCGGACGTCTGCTCGGGCCCGGTGACGGTGACCAAGACCAGCGCCGGTTTCGCCGACGCCGATCTCTTCACGGTCGAGGTCAGCTGCGAGGTGCGGGGCCTGGCGATGCTCGGCCTGGATGTGCCCACGCGCCTGACGGGGACGTTCACTTCGCCGCTCGACCCGTTCAAGAGGAAGGCGTGATGGGGGACATGAGGCTGCGGTCCCGGGTCCGGGTCCGGGTCCGGGAGTGGGCCGGGGCCCGCCGCGCCCGCTTGGACGACCGCGGCTCGGGTGCAGGCGCGGTCATCATCTTCGCCCTCGTCTTCCTCTCCCTCTCCGCGTTCGTCATCGACGGCGGCCTGTCCATCTCCAAGCGCGAGCGCGCCGCGGACATCGCGGAACAGGCCGCCCGGTACGCCGCCCAGGACGTAGACAAGGAAGCCCTGTACGAGAACCGGGGCAGGGACGGGGCGCCCATCCGCTTCGAGAACTGCGGCGCCCGCGTGAAGGCCTTCGCCCGCGAAATGGGCATGTCCGGCGCCGACATCGCCGCGACCCACTGCGTCGCGGCGAACGCCGACGAGGTCGAGGTCGAGGTACAGCTGACGTACTCACCCGTCTTCTCCGGCATGTTCTACGGCGGCGATGTCGTCGTCCACGGGCGGGCGGTGGCGGAGAACGAGGTCGGCTGAGCCACGGGATGTCAGTGGAGGGTGGGCCGGTAGATCAGCTCTTGGATACGACCGTCGAGCGTGCGGTTCTCGAGCAGCTCCAGGTCGAAGTCGGCCGCACCCTGGAGGATCGGTTCCAGCCCGGTCCGACCGGTGATGACGGGGAAGAGCGTCACCTGTACGCGATCGACGAGGCCGGCGGCCATCAGCGCCCGGTTCATCGACAGGCTGCCGTGCGAGCGCAGCGGCACCTCGGACTCCTTCTTGAGGCGGGCGACGACGTCGACGGCGTCACCGCTCACGACGGTCGCGTCCGGCCAGTCGAGGGGGCCCTCCAGCGTCGTCGACACCACCGTCGCCGGCAGGCTCCTCATCCGCGTGACCCAGGGGTCCCGCACATCGGACTCCTCGGTGCTCGACGCCAGCATCTGCGCGAACGCCCGGTACGTGTTGGCCCCGAAGACCATCCGCTGCTCCGCGCCGTACAGGGCGAGGCGGTGGTCGAGCAGCTCCGGGCCCTGCTTGCCCCAGTAGCCGGTCCAGTCGCCGCCGGCGGCGCCGAAGCCGTCGAGGCTGCAGAAGACGTCGAAGGTGTAGGTGGCGGTCATGTCGTTCTCCTCGGGTGCGGGTGCGGGTGCGGGTGCGGGTGCGGGTGATCGATGTGGGTGATCGGCGCGGGTGATCGGTGTGGTTGATCGGTGCGGGTGGAGGCCGGTGATCGGGTCCGGGCGGGCGCCGTAGCCCGTCGCATTCATTGACCCAGGACGCTTCCGAAACTCATCGCTACGCCGATCACCACGGGCCTCGACCACTCGAATGGCACGCGAACGAAGACCGAGTCCAGGTCCCGGGGAGCGGGGTCCCGGGGAGGGGTGGTGGAAAGGCGATGGACAAAGATCGCGCGGGCGGCAGACTGGCCCCATGACCGCATCGGATACCAAGGCTGACCTTCACTACTACTTGCAGTCCGCCCGAGATGCCATGCTGTGGAAGCTCGAAGGGCTCTCGGAGTACGACATACGCCGCCCGCTGACGCCGACCGGCACGAACCTCCTGGGCCTGGTGAAACACGTGGCCGGCGTGGAGCTGGGCTACCTCGGCGACACCTTCGGACGGCCGTCCGGCGAGCCCCTGCCCTGGCTCGACGACGGTGCCGAGACCAACACGGACATGTGGGTCACCGCCGATGAGTCACGCGAGTACATCGTGGAGCTCTACCGCCGGGCATGGGCGCACGCGGACGCGACCATTGAGGCGTTGCCGCTCGAAACGACCGGCAGGGTGCCGTGGTGGTCCGAGGGCAAGGACGAGGTGACGTTGCATCATGCCGTGGTGCGAGTGATCGCCGACACGCAACGGCACGCCGGGCACGCCGATGTTCTCCGGGAGCTCATGGACGGTGCCGTCGGGATGAACAAGGGCAACGACGCGATGCCGCCGGTCGACTCGGCATGGTGGGAGAACCATCGAAGCCGACTGGAGCGTGCGGCTCAGGAGGCCGCCGGCCGACACGCCTGACGGTACGGCCAGGGGCAATGGCCGACGGTGCGACCGGCTCGGGTCCCCCTAGTCGCCGGCGCTGTGGCCCTTGCCGCCCGCGACCTTCTTCTCCGTCTTCGTGCCTTCGGAGACGTTCTTGGCGAGGTCGTCGTCGAGCTTCTTGAACTCGCGGACGACGGCGTCGGACATACCGGCGAGGGCATCGAGTGCCTGCCCGATGTCCTCGCGACCGTCCTCCCAGCCGGACTCGAAGTCGTCGAGGGCGTCGTAGACCGTGTGGTCGCCGAGGTCGTCCTTGAAGGACTCGAAGAGCTTCTTGGTGTGGTTCAGCCGCGTCTTGATGTCGCGCAGCCGACCGCCGTAGTCCTCCAGCTCACTGAGCGGGAGCGCGAGGTCGCTCTTGCCACTGCCCATGTCTCATCCCCTCCTTCAGCTTCGACAGAAATGGCTTGCGAACCTATCGCACAGCTGTTGCTGGTGAGACGCCGGTCGTGGCCGGGGTGGTTCCGTCGCACTCGCTATGCGGGGGTGGAGGCGAGGGCTCCGGAGCGTATGTGGCGGAGGAGGTGCGCGAGGGGGAGGGGGGTGGTGGTGAGGGTGGTGTGGGGGGTGGCGGATTCGCGGAGGTGGAGGGTGGTGGGGGTGGAGGCGAGTTCGATGCAGGCGTTGCCGTCGCCGCCACCGGAGAAGGATGATTTCTGCCAGTTGCGCGGAGTCGTCATGGTGCGCCTCACGGCTCCTTCGTCAGTCGGTGGATGAAGTCACGCGACCGTGCGGGTTCGAGTGACACACCCTCCACTCTACGGAAGAGCGTTCGAAAGCTGCCGAGTTGGGCTTCGGAATCGACAAAGGCCGAGCCGTGCGGTGCATCACGTACGACGGTGTCCAGCTTGGGGACAGCGCCCCCCGCGTAGACCATCGCGCTTCCGGCATCGGTGAAACCGTCCAGGTCGAAGGGGATGACTCGTACGGTCACGTGGTCCGCTTCCGAAAGTTCGAGAATCCGGTTGAGCTGTGCTCGCGACGCGGCGCGGTCGCCGACCCTGATGCGCAGAGCGGCTTCGTGCATCACTGCCTCGTACGGAATGGGCCGTGAGCCCTCAATGATGGTGCGCCGTTTCATCCGGTGCTCTACGCGCAAGTCGAGTTCATTGCCGGGGAGTTCGGGCACGCGGTGTGAAAAGACTCCGCGGGCGTATTCCTCCGTCTGGAGGAGGCCTGGGACGTGCAGGAAGTCCACATCCCAACGAAAGGTGGCGTGGTACTCCAGCTCGGACAGGTCCAGGAAGGGTGTGGGCAGCAGGCCTCGGTACTCCTCCCACCATCCGCGCGTGCGGTCCATCGCCCATGCCACCAGAGCATCGACCAACTCCTCGTCCGCGCAGGAGTAGTGCCCGGCCAGGCGGCGTACCCGTTCCTCGCTCACACCGGCGACGCCGGCCTCGATCTGGCTCATCTGGGCAGAGTTCGCTCCCAGCAGGGCCGCCGCCTCGGTGGCCTTCAGGCCTGCGGCGTCCCGCAGTTTGCGCAGCTCGGCCCCCAGCCGCATCTGTCGCGCGGTGGGGTTTCGCCTTGTTGCCATGGGTCCAGTCTCCCTGGTCCAACTCGCTTGGCGGGATGCCTCGTTCGGGTGTCAGGTTACGAGAGCTGCTTGCGGGGTCGCAAATTTAAGGCGTACCGTCAGTGACGCGATATGCACGCTGCGATACCACCGGGAGCCCGGAAGCGCACCACTCCGTCATGCCATGACGGCTGCGGCAATGTCACCGCCCGCCACTCGCCGCGGACCCCAACCCCCCACCCATCAAGCGGAGTTCACGCATGCCAAAAACCAAGGACGAGCCCTGGGAGTACACACTCCACATCCCGCACGACCTCCGTGCGGTCACGGTCTGTCGCCGCACCCTGCGCCTGATCCTCACCATGCACGGCCTGATCCGCATCGCCGACGTGGCCGAGTTGCTCGCGACCGAGCTGGTCTCCAACGCCGTACGGCATACGAAGGGGCCGGCGTCCCTACGGCTGCGCTGGCGGGACGGAGTCCTGCGAATCGGCGCCTGGGACGCGGACCCTGAACCACCGCCCCCTTCACGCGAGTTGGCGTACGCCTCCATCGAGGCGGAGGCGGGCCGCGGACTCGAACTCGTACGGGCCTGCGCCGACGACTGGGGCTGGCACCCGCTGCTTCAGGGCGGCGACAGAGGCAAGTACGTGTGGTGTGACCTCGGTGTTGCGTAGCTCGTTGATCAAGTCGTACAGGAAGACAGAAGGACAGGAGGGAGGGGTGATGGTCAGCTCGTCGCATGAGGCTCTGCATCGGATCTTCCAGAAGGATCCGGCGTTGCTGACGCGGGCTCTTCAGCGTGTGCTGCGGGTTCCGTTTCCCGAGCCGCGTGAGTTCGCGGTGCTGAACGCCGATCTGACGGAGATCGAGCCGGTCGAGCGGCGTGTGGACACGTTGATGCGGGTGGAGACGGACGAGGGGACGTATCTCCTGGTCGTCGAGTCGCAGGGGAAGAAGGACGAGGGCAAGCGGGGAAGCTGGGCGTACTACCTCTCGTACCTGTACGCGAAGTACCGCTGCGAGCCGGTGCTCATCGTCATCACGCAGAGCAGTGCCACGTCTCGCTGGGCGGCGCAACCGATCCGTCTCGGTCTGCCCGGCTGGGACTCGCTGACCGTGCGGCCGCTCGTGCTGGGGCCGGACAACGTTCCGGTGATCGCGGACGAGCGGGAGGCTGAACGGGACGTACCTCTTGCGGTGCTCTCGGCGATGACGCATGGCCGGGGTCCGCAGGCCGCCGCCATACTGGAATCCCTGGCTACCGCCCTGCGGACCATCGACTCCGAGAGTGCGGCGGTCTTCGTGCAGTTCGTCGATTCATGCCTGGTCGATCCCCAGGCGAAGCAGATCTGGAGGGACCTGATGACGGCGATCCACTACTTCTGGCGGCATCCGCTGGCCGAGCAGGTGCGCGAGGAGGGCCGGGAGGAGGGACGGGCCGAGTCCAAGGCCGAAATGACTCTCCGCATCCTCGAATGGCGCGGTATCCCGGTACCGGCCTCCGTTCGTGAACGGGTGCAGGCTTGCACCGACCTGGAGCAGCTGGAGACCTGGGCCCAGCGAGCGGTCCACGCGGCGAAGGTGGAGGAGCTGTTCGCTGACGAACGGCCCTGATCCGGCCGTTGGAGGTCGAAGCGGGTGGGAGATGGAGGAGTCCGTTCCCTCATCTCCCTGGCATCAAGGAAGCCGTCAATTCCCGCTCTCTCGCACGTAACGCCGGAGTCGGGCCTCGATGTGCTCCATCCACTGCCAAGCAGTCATCCCCTTCGGGGTGAGAAGGCCGTGGCCGATACCTCGGAGGGCCCACTCCAGATCGTCATCGGTCGGAGCGATGATCCTCAGGTCGTCGATGTCGCTCAACATCTCCTCGATGTGCTCGACCTGCTCGCCCTGGATGTGGTCCTCCAGGACCGCATCACGGTCGGGAAAGTCGTAGAGGCAATCCACATGGAATGCTCCGGCCATCAGCCCACGGATGGCGCCGTACCTTTCCCGCCACTCCCATCCCGACTCCGGAACAGCGTCCTCGATATGCTCGCCCGCCGCGATGAATGCCCGCAAATGAACGAGCATCAACTCAAAGAACTCGTCGGGGTCCTTGCCGTCCGACGGCCTCAACTGCTCCGGTTCGACACCGACGTCGTCCAGAGCTTCCAGGACATCGTCCTCCGGACCGCGCTCCAGCAGGAGCTCCAGCTCAGCAACCACGCGCGCCGCGCTCCCCGGGGTGCGTGCTGCCATGCGCAGGTATGTGCGCATGGCACGGGACGGGGAGTCCGGGGTATCCAGATCTCCGGGCGGCAGCAACGAGCCATCGCGTGCGTGATTCACACCGCGCGTCCACTCGTATGCCTGCAACAGTTTCCAGATCTCCTGGAACTCGAGCTTCTCGCCCATTTCTCGATGGGGCGACGAATCAGGGCTTTCGGTCATCAGGTGAATCCTGTTTCGCTGAATATCGGCTAGGTTGCCGAGCCGGGAAAGGATGTGATCACAATGTATTTGTCGGGTTCCATCCGCAAGCCCCGGCCGGCCCACGTCAAGCAACCGGCCACGCCCGAAGTGGCAGAAGGGTGCACAAAGGCCATCCGTGACCTCATCGGGCATTTGCACAAGGCCGACATGCAGGTGTGCATCACCGACCAGGCACTCGGCCGGGCGGTCCCGTACGCCGGAACGCCCCCCTCGCACTCCCCGCCGAAATCAAAGCCCGGCCCGGAGCCCTCGCCCTCACCGCAGGCCCCGCCAAGTCCGCCGTCCAACGGGTAGCGGTCACCTACCGGTTGACCGACTGGATCTCCTGGACGTTCACGTCCTGGGTGGTCCCGAAGGTGCCGTTCGGGAGGTCGCTCCTCCTCAGTCGCATGTGACCGGCATCGCACGTGCATGCTGGTCCCGCAGCGTCCTCCAAGCCAGTTCTTGGGCCGGACCGGGCATCGCGGGGGCGGGGTGCCCGGCTCGGTCGATGAGGACCAGGGAGGTCGCGATGAAACCGAGAGACAGGGACCGCAGGATCCCCTGATCCGACGTTTCCGGTCCGGTCGATGGCCGAGGCGGACAGTGCGCCGAAGTCGTGGAAGTTGATGGCGCATACGCCGTCGGCGGGCAGGTCGATGCCCGAGTCGATGCCGAACAGCCCGGAGAAGACCTCGGCAGTTCCTACGAAGGCGTGGGCCACATCGACTCCGGGGCACCAGATGTCCCGGCCGGGCAGGTCGCTGGGGT
This sequence comes from Streptomyces sp. SAS_270, assembly GCF_052543295.1. Taxonomy (NCBI): domain Bacteria; kingdom Bacillati; phylum Actinomycetota; class Actinomycetes; order Kitasatosporales; family Streptomycetaceae; genus Streptomyces; species Streptomyces sp. SAS_270. The sequence continues at coordinate 91,979 of NZ_JBMNDS010000004.1, read as the reverse complement.
GGAACCTGAAATTCACTGGCGGATCAATCCAAGTCCATGGTGTGGGTCTTCCGGCGGTAGGTCTGCGTTATGAGGGCCAGGCGCTGGGGGCGCCAGAGTCCGTCGTCCTCGTTGAGGCTCAATTCGGCACCCCGGCGGAGCAACCAGATCTCCTCGAACTGGAAATGCAGGACCGTGTCGCCGTCGATCCGGTCCAGCAGTGGTACGACCAGCCGGAGCATGTCGTCCTGTTGGTCGCTCACGTCGACACCCTTGGCCATACGGAACCCCACGCCGACCGTCGGAGTGAAGCCGAGCCCGGAGACGATGGGATGGCACGGCTGTGGCGGACGTTCCGTCATCACGCGCAGTTGCGTGCCCAGCCGGGTGAGCGCCCCGTCCATGAGCCGACTGGATGTGATCGGCGCTTCGAACACCCCGGAGTCCTTGCCGACTTCTTCCAATTGAGCCGCCACCTCGTTCGCGGACAACATAGTCGCGCAATCAAGGTAATAATCGATGGCCATACAGTTGATTACCTGGGTCCCTTGGTTTCCGGGAGGGGGAAATGGCATGCCTGGGCTAATCGATTTTGTAAGTGGCGCGATCGTACTCTTGAGAGATCAGTGCGAGACGATTTGGCGTCCACAACTCTTCGTCATCACTCAGGCTAGTTTTTCCAGCGCGGCGGACGAGTTTGGCACTCTCGTAGTCAAGATGCAGCACGGCATCTCCTGGTACCTGTTCAAGCAGCCGGGATGCGAGGAAAGCGACGTCATCGTCCTGCTCCTGCGCATAGACGTTCTTCTTGTATCTGAAGATCACCGTCGTTGAGGGGGAGATTCCCAGATTCTTGACGAGTGGGTCATCAGGATCTGGTTCATCTTCCTCCTCGATAACCCGAAGCCAGGTGCCATGCACCGTAACGGCTCCCTCGGCGAGGAGATCTTCGGGGGAGGGAGCAGGCTGCATCAGTTGCGCATCGCTTGCTGTGTGGACCAGTCTTTCCGCCACACCTAGGGCCGACATTGGTGTCGCGATATCCAGAGTATACGAAAAAGCCATGTCGAAAGTTCTCCAGTCCCGCACGCCCTTCGCGTGCTGCAGTGCGGACTTCGCGGCACTGAGGTCGTCGGCGGCCTTGTCTCGCTTCTTCCTCAGCTGCACCAGTTCGGGATCGTCGTCTCGGGTATGCGGGGGCAGGGCTTTGATGCCCTTCGTGGCCGACTGATGCTCGCGGTCCGCGACCTGGGCCGCCTTCAACGCCTTGTCGGCCAGGTGCTGCACATGTTCGAGAGCGGAGGCCCAGTCGGCGGTGCTCTCCTGGCGGACCCGAGTGCCCATCGCACTCGCGGCCTTGTCGTAGCGGTGGTACGCCTTCCGCAGCGGCTTGAGTGTCTCCTTCGCCGTGTCCCGGAACGCATCGGCTGCCTTGGACTTCCAGGATTCGACACCGCAGAGCGCCTCGACGTCACCACCTTCACTTGGTTCCCTTGCCCTGCTTGGCCTTTGCGTCCTGCCTTCGCAGGGCGGCGGCGAGCTCCGAATCGACGGTGTCGTAGCTCTGTTCGGCGAGATCCTTTCGATGGATCTTCCAATTGCTCGCGAATTCATCGAACGCGTCGACGACGTGCTTGTTCCCCAACTCGGCTGCCGAGGAGGCTTCGGCCGGATTGGCCCGGTCGGTGAAGGAGTGGTAGATCCTCTGCAAGGCGCGCGAGCACTCGCGTATGCGCTTGGTGTCCGCTTTCAGATCACCGTTCGTCTCGTGCGGAACGGTGCCGGTTTCGGCGGAGCGTGTTATCGGTTGACCGACTGGATCTCCTGGACGTTCACGTCCTGGGTGGTCTCGAAGGTGCCGTTCGGGAGGTCGCCGTTCGCGCCGCCTGTGCCTTCCCAGGTGATCTGCCAGGTGACGGAGGCTTTCAGGGGGTACGGCTTGCCGTTCGTGGCGCGGAGGTAGGTGATCCCGCAGGGCGGGGTCCGGTCGGCGTCGCCCTTCTTGTACGGGGTGCCGATGGAGCCGTCGTCGTTGATCTCGCACTCGCCGGAGGCGGGGTAGGTGTCGGCGTCGTCCGTGCCGGGTTCGAGGTGAAGGCTCACGGGCTTGGCCGTCGTTTCCGCCCACAGCCCCGTGTTCGGGAGCTCGGCGCGGACCTTGACTTCCTTGAAGGTGCCCTTGTCCAGCCATATCCAAGTGGGCAGGTTGACCGTGGACTTGCCCTCGGGCCGCAGCTCGACCTTCGTCTCCGGGACCTGGATCTTGTCGTACGCGTACGCCGCCAAGGTCTCCGGAGTGGGGGCGTGCTTGTCGTCGGGGATCGTGCCGGCGTCCTGCCAGAACATGATGCGGCCGCAGTCCCAGGCCTTGGTGTCGCTCTCATGTCCCTTGCGGACGACGCTGCGCCAGAACATGCCCTTTTTGCCGACGTTGTAGTTCTTGTAGCCGTCGGCCGTGCTGTTCTTGGCGCTGCTCAGGTCGAAGTTGTCCTCCGGCTCACCCTTGTCGTAGTGGTCGACGAAGATGCCGTTGCTCCACCACTCGTGGGCGTTGACCGCGCCGCTCTCGCCGGACTCGACGGCCTTCTTGAGGGCTTCGGGCGTGAACACCGGCTCGTACCAGCACACCGGCGGTTCCCAGTTCGGATCCACCGAGGTGAGGTCGTCCAGGGAACCCTTCTCCGTGTGCCCGCCGGGGTAGGTGACCTGGATGCTCGAGTGGGTCACGGACGCCATGAGGTTCCGTCCGTCGGCGTCACCTGTGGGTTTGTCTTTGTGGGGCGGGGTCGTGGTGTTCCCGGGTGTGCCGTTGGCGAGAGCCGGGCCCGCGCTCCACAGCAGCGCGGCCGCGGTGGCGGCGGAGGTCCAGCCCAGGAGGCGTCGGTTGACCGTCATCCCTTGCACTCCTTCACCCTTCCCTGGACGTCGACCTGACGCGCCTGCCAGACCTGCGAGGACGTGGTGGAAGGACTCATGAGGAGGCTGAACTTCTGGTAACTGTCCAGGTTCTCCTCGGTGCGGTTCACCGTCCCGGTCTTGATCTTCTTGCTGAAGAACTTGGCCTGGTTCCTGCAGAAGGTGACCAGAACGGGCTTGCCGTCCCCCACGGGGGCGACATCGGCCTTGAAATACCGGTCCGTTCCGTAGACGGTCCAGCCGCCCTTCACCCAGGCCTGGATCTGGGACTTGGCGTACTTCGCGGCGCCGCCTGTCGAGTAGAACTGGTATGCCGCGTCATTGGCGTCCTGCTGAGCGATGCCGTGGTCAAGGGCTCTGACGTAGTTCTCCGCATCCGCCAGCGCCGCTGCGTGATCGGCGGCCGACGGCTTGTCGAAGTCGAAGACCAGGCTCAGATCCTTCGGCACGCTCACGTCGGGCCGCTTCACGCCGGACGCGCCGGAGGCGGATGCCGAGGCCGACCCCACCCCCGTATCCGCCCCCTTGATGTCGTCCGGCGACGAGTCGTCGCTGTTGCCGCACGCGGTGAGCAGTAGGGCCGCTGTGGCGGCGAGTGCGGTGGCGGTGGGCAGGGTGCGGCGGGACATGGTCGGATCTCCCCCTGTGTAAGGCAATGTGCAGCAGAGAACGAAGCTACCAGGGGCGCGTAAAGGGGAGCGGGGTGGCAATGGGGGATTGTGTGGGGACTGTGAGAACTGTGACATGACAGTTGCGAACGAGGCGGAGGCTGGACGTCGCGGGGGTGACGGCGGGCCGGTGGTCCAGCAAAGCCTCGGGCGGTAACTCGTGCTTAGGGGGCGGATGGTGAGGAAACGGGCGCGCGGTCCGGCGGCACTCCCTGTCCGCCCTTCGACGACCTCCGTACGATCTCGGTAGGCTCAGCACACCCCCCAGGCGCACCCCCGGCACACGTACATGCAGCAGTCACTCTCTCCCCACACGACCCCAGACCCCAGGACACCCGCCATGGCGCGACGCACCACTTCCAGCTCGACGGGAAGCTCGCCGGGTCCGAGGAATCGGACGCCGCAGCCCCTGCCCCGGCGTCGTCGGACGTTCGGGGACTTCGTGAAGGCGTTCCTGGCCTTCGTGGCGCTTGTCGTGCTCGTGGTCGGGGTGCCGGGAGCGCTTGCCGTGGCGATCGGCTGGCCGCTGCCGGGCGGGGCGCCGACGCTGGACTGGCTGCAGCGGCCGATCACCGTCGACACGTTCATCAACGTGCTGACCGTGGTCGTCTGGCTGGCCTGGGCGCAGTTCACGGCCTGTGTGCTGGTGGAAGTGAAGGCCGCGCTGTCGGGCGTCGGACTGCCGGGGCGGGTGCCCGGTGCCGGGCCGAGTCAGCTGCTGGCCCGGCAGCTCGTCGCCGCGCTGCTGCTCGTCGGCGCCACCGCGGCCAGCCTCACACCCGGGCTCTCGCAGCTCGGGCACAGCATGGAGGGCAACCAGAAGGGGACCATCGCCGCGGCGCAGCAGACGCCGGGCGGGCTGTTCGGGCAGCAGCAGGAGCAGGCCGCGTCCAGTGCGGCCGCCGCGATCGCCGAGCAGGCCGCCAACGCCGCGTCCCACGCCGAGGCCGGCACCGGTGGCAGCACGGCCGAGGAAGGCAGCACCAAGTACTACCGGATCCAGCCGCCCGAGGGGCGCCATCACGACTCCCTCTGGGAGGTCGCGCAGCGGCACCTCGGCGACGGCCGCAGGTACAAGGAGATCTACCAGCTCAACAAGGACCGTACGCAGCCCGACGGATCCAAGCTCTCCGAGGCCAGTCTCATCCGGCCCGGGTGGATCCTGGAGATGCCCGGCGACGCCCACGGCGGCGAACTCGTCGAGCTGCCCGACGAGTCGCCCAAGGTGTCGGAGGAGGTCCAGCAGCAGATCTCCCAGTACGCCCAGACCGGCGATCACCAGCAGGGCGGCAACCAGCAGCAGGGCGGCAACACCCACCAGGGTTCCGGCGACCGGGACACCGCCCACATCACCCTCCCCGAGCAGCGGCCCGGCGGCGACCAGCGGAACAACCAGCAGGACGATCGGCAGGGCAGTCAACAAGGAAGCCAAGGCGGCCAAGGCGGCCAAGGCGGCCAGGGCAGCCGACAGAGCAACCAGCAACAGCAGCAGGCCGGTTCGCAGAGTGAGCACGGCGGGTTCTCCTTCGGGCTGCCCGAGGCCCTCGTCGGCGCACCCCTCCTCGCCGCCGGGCTCCTCGGCGCCCTCGGCCGCCGTCGCCGTCAGGCGCTGTGGCAGTCGGCGCTCGGTGCCGTCGGCGGACGGCGCGGTATGGAGCCGCCCACCCCGACCGGGGCCGCGGCCGACGCGCACGACGCGCTGCTCGTGGGGGCCGACCCCGAGGGCGTACGGCTCCTCGACCTCTCGCTGCGCGGGCTCGCCGCGGCGCTGGCCGCCGAGTCCCGGCCCCTGCCGACCGTGTACGCGACGTGGATGAGCGGCAACGGCGATCTGCACCTCCAGCTCGCCCAGCCCGCCGGGAAGCCGCCCGCGCCGTGGCAGCTCGGGCAGGACCAGACGTTCTGGATGCTCGCGCGGACCGACGCCGAGCGGTACGAGGACGTCGACACGGCCGCGCCGTACCCCGGTCTCGTCAGCCTCGGCACCATGGACGACTCGCGGCTGCTGCTCAACCTGGAGGCCGTTCCCGGAATCGTGTCCCTCAGCGGCCGCGAGGCCGACCGCGCAAGCGTCTTCGCCTCGGTCGCCGCCGAGTTGGCGACCAACGGCTGGTCCGACCGCATGACGATCACGCTCGTCGGCTTCGGTGAGGACCTCACCCCCCTCGCCCCCAACCGGCTCCGCCACCTCGACGACGTCGAGGCGCTCGTGGAGACCATGGAGGCGGAGACCCGGCAGCGGCGCGGCGCGCTCGGGGCCGCCGGCCACGACTCGGTGCTCACCGGGCGTACCGGCCCTGCCCAGCACACCCGTTGGGCCCCGCACCTCGTACTGCTCGCCGCCGAGCCGTCCCCCGACGACGCGGTCAAGCTGGCCGAACTCGCCTCCGACGCAAGCCGGTTGGGCATCGGCTACCTCGTCGGCACCGAGAGCGGCGATCTGCCGGGCGCCGCCTGGGAGATGGAGATCACCGGCGACGGCAAACTCCTCGCACCGCTGCTCGGACTCGAACTCGACGCGCAGGTACTGCCGGTGGCCCAGCAGCGCGCGGTCGTCGAGCTGTTCGTGGAGGCCGACCCCGAGCGCGACGACACCAACGCCACCGCCCCGCCGTTCCTCGTCGACATCAGCGAACAGGGACGGCCCGCCGTGTACGCGCGGCTCGTCGGCCCGTACGAGATCATCGGCCTGGAGACGCCCGACGGCGAGCGCAGCCCGCTGATGCACGAGGCGCTCGCACTGCTCCTCCTGCACCGCGAGGGCGTCCACCCCCGGGTGCTCTCCTCGGCCCTGTGGCCCCGCGGCGCCGGCGACGACGTACGCGACGCGCTCGTCGAGCGGCTGCGCGGCTGGCTCGGAACCGACCCGGACGGCACGCCGCGGCTCGGCGTCGACGCGGCCGGGCGGCTCACGCTCGCCAAGTCCGTCGTGTCCGACCTGGACGTGCTGCGGTCGCTCTACCACGAGGCCACGCAGGGCAAGGGCGTCAACTCCCGTGTAGTGCGCGGGCGGTTGCTCACCGACGCGCTCGTCCTTGTCCGCGGTCCGCTGCTCGCCGACCGCCCGCAGGACCGTTACAACTGGCTCACGCACGAGATCATCGATGCCCAACTCCCGCTGCTCGTCGCGGACATCGGGCTCGCGCTCTCCGCGTTCCACCTGGAGAAGGACCGCGCGGAGAAGGCCATCGAGGCGCTGAACGCGGCGCTGGGCTCCGCCCCGGGCGACGAGCGGCTGTGGAACGAGCTGCTGCGCGCCACACACGCCACGGGCGACAGCGACCGGTTGAAGCGGGTCGCCGTCGACCTGGTGTCCCGCAGCGGGGCCCGCGGGGTGCCGCCGCGGACCGAGGCGCTGCTCGACGAACTGCTGCCGTCCTGGCGCAGCGGCGTGGCGGCGGTGGGATGAGCGCCGACCCCCGCCTTGGACGGAGCGACTGCCTTCGAGCTGTTGCGGCCCGGGATGAGCCGCTGCCCGCGTGCTGTTGCGGCCCGGATGAGCCGCTGTCCGCGCGCTGTTGTGACCTGGGATGACTGAGGATCTCGTACTCGCCGCCGTCGCCGCCCTGTGGGGTGCGGCGGCCGGCCTGCTCGTGCCGCGCGCCGCATACCGTTTCTCCGTCGAGCCGGAGCAGCCATGGCAGGACGCGTGCCCCGACGGGCACCCGATCGCCGGGTTCGCGGGCGGCTGGCTCGGGCGCGCCCGCTGCCCGGACGGCACCCGGTACGGCCCCGGCGCCGTCCCCGTCGCACTCGCCACCGCCCTCCTCTGCGCCGGTCTCGCCCTCGCCACCGGCACCCGGCCCGAGCTGGGCGTCTGGCTGCTGCTCGCACCCCTCGGCGTACTCCTCGCCGTCGTGGACTTCCGGGTGCAGCGACTGCCCGACGTGCTGACGCTCCCGCTGGCCGGGGCGGCACTCGCGCTCCTCGGCGTCGTGACGTTCGTACCCGAACACGCGGGCGACTGGCCGGCAGCGCTCTACGGTGCGCTCGCGCTCGGCGCCGCGTACTTCGTGCTCTTCCTCATCAACCCCAACGGCATGGGCTTCGGAGACGTGAAGCTCGCGCTGGGGCTCGGGGCGGTGCTGGGCTGGTACGGGTGGAGCGTGCTGTTCCTGGGGACCTTCGCGGGGTTCCTGCTCGGCGGGCTGTACGGGATGGGGCTCGTCGTCGTGCGGCGTGCGGGGCGCAAGACGTCGATGCCGTTCGGGCCGTTCCTGGTCGCGGGGGCGTATGTGGGGCTCCTGATCGGGGCGTATGCGGCCTGACGTCGGGTTCCTGACCGGGTCGTGCACGGCCTGACGTCGGGCGGTGGGAGTGGCTGGCGTAGGCTGGCCGGGTCCGTCCACACCCTCGCGAAAATGACGAAAGGGACGCTCCCGGTGACCGAGAAGGCCGACCTTCAGTCCGTCCTCGACCGTGCCGCCGCGGGTGGGCGGATCACCCCGGAAGAGGCGCTCGACCTCTACCGCGACGCCCCGCTGCACGCGCTGGGCGCCGCCGCCGACGCCGTACGCCGCCGCAGGTACGCCGGTACCGAGCACATCGCGACGTACATCATCGAGCGCAACATCAACTACACGAACGTGTGCGTCACGGCGTGCAAGTTCTGCGCCTTCTACGCGGCACCCAAGGACACCGACAAGGGCTGGACGCGAGACCTCGACGACATCCTGCGCCGCTGCGCGGAGACCGTCGAGCTCGGCGGGACGCAGATCATGTTCCAGGGCGGGCACCACCCGGACTACGGCGTCGAGTACTACGAGAAGCACTTCGCCGCGATCAAGGCCGCGTACCCGCAGCTGGTCATCCACTCCCTCGGCGCGTCCGAGGTCGAGCACATGGCCCGCATCTCCAAGGTGAGTGCCGAGGAGGCGATCCAGCGGATCCACGCCGCCGGGCTCGACTCCTTCGCCGGTGCCGGCGCCGAGCTTCTCCCCGAGCGGCCGCGCAAGGCGATCGCTCCCCTCAAGGAGTCCGGCGAGCGCTGGCTGGAGATCATGGAGGCCGCCCACAACCTGGGCGTGGAGTCCACCTCCACCATGCTCATGGGCACCGGCGAGACCAACGCCGAGCGCATCGAGCACCTGCGGATGATCCGCGACGTACAAGACCGGACCGGCGGCTTCCGCGCCTTCATCCCGTACACGTACCAGCCCGAGAACAACCACCTCAAGGGCCGTACGCAGGCCACGCTCTTCGAGTACCTGCGGATGATCGCCATCGCCCGGCTGTTCATGGACAACATCAACCACATCCAGGGCTCGTGGCTGACGACGGGCAAGGAGGTCGGGCAGCTGTCGCTGCACTACGGCGCCGACGACCTCGGGTCGATCATGCTGGAGGAGAACGTCGTCTCCTCCGCCGGAGCCAAGCACCGCTCCAACCGCATGGAGATCATCGACCTGATCCGCAAGGCGGGCCGCGTGCCGGCCCAGCGGACGACGACGTACGAGCACATCGTCGTGCACGACGACCCGGCGAACGACCCGGTCGACGAGCGGGTCATGTCGCACATCTCGTCCACCGCGATCGAGGGTGGCACCGCCCACCCCGAGCTGAAGCTGCTCGCCTCCAACTAGCGTCGCCATGCTGACGATTCACGCCGCCGATCTCGTGATCACCGGGGACCGGCGGCCTCCCGTGCCCGGTGGCGCCCTGCTCGTCGACGGGCGGGAGCTCGCGGCTCTGGGACCGTACGAGGAGCTGGTCGCCGCGCATCCGACGGCCCGGATCCGGCGGTGGCCGGGGGTGCTGACTCCGGGGCTGTGCAATCCGTACGGGCCCGAACTGCTGGAGCAGGCCTACCATCCGGACCCGCGTGAGGCCGAGGAGTTGGGCCTTGAGCCCGTCACCGGTGACGCCTTCGCCGCGCTCGCGACGGCCTTCCCGATGACCGACGCCCGGTGGGGTGCGAGCGCGCGGCGCGGTGTGCAGCGGATGCTGGCGCACGGCACGGTCGCCGTCGCCGGGGCGCTGCGGCGGCGTGCCGTCTCGGACGCGGTGCTGCGGGTGGGGCTCAGCCAGGAGGAGCGGTTCGAGCGGCCGGCTGGTCCGCCGTCGCTCGACCCGCTGGCCGGACGGGGCCTGGCGGAGGCGGTCCTGTCGCCGCTCCCGTCGAAGGGCATGGACGCGACGTTCGCCGTGTTCGACGTGCCGGACGAGGAGGCGCTCGTGCGGCGCGGGGCGGCGACGTGCGTGGCTACGGTTCTTGGCGGGCGTCTGGTGTACCGCCGCCGGTGATTGGCCCATCGGCCGTCGGCCATCGGTGCCACAGTCGCCGTCAGCCCGACAAGGCTTCCGCGAACGCTCCCGAACTCTGCTTCACTCCGCTGCAGTTGGTCGCCGCGTCGTCGGAGGCGGAGTCGTCGTCCTCGCACTGCTGGTCGCGGAAGGAGGACCACATCGACACCCAGGCGACCTTCTTCTCCTCGGCGAACGTGCGGACCTGGGCGGCATCGGCGAGCGTGAACGTCTCGCCCGCGACGTCGTTCACGCCGATCATCGAGGTGAGGGCCATGCCCTGCCAGGCGCTCGCGTCGGAGAGCCCGAAGACCTTCTTCAGTTGGGTGTGGGCGGCCTTGGCCGAGGTCAGGGCGTAGGTGCCCATGTCTCCGTCGTACGACTCGCCGTAGTTCATCGTCATGATGTTGACGGTGGAGACCTGTACGGAGTGGTCGTTGGCGGATTCCAGGAGCGCGAGGCCCTCGGAGTCGAGGCCGGACGGCATGACCGGCAGCGTGAAGGTGACCTTCAGGTCGCTTCGCTCCTTCTGCAGCAGCGCGATCGCCTCCGAACGCAGCGCGACCGAGGCCGAGTCGGCCAGTTCGTCGCCCTCGATGTCGAAGTCCGCCTGCGTCGAGCCGGCCGCGTCCAGTGCCTTGCCGTAGGCCGCGGCGAGCGCGGAGGCACTGTCGCACGTCGAGGCGAGCTCCTTGCCGGACGCCCCGCCGAAGGAGACACGCACGCTCGCGCCGGACTTCTCGAGCGCCGAAATCCGGGACTTGGTGGCCGAGTCGGCGAGGGCGGTCGTCCCGTTCCACTTCGGTGTGCAGGCACTGCCGTCGGCGATCACGAAGGCCAGGTTGTACGTCGTAGGCGTTCCGGAGGCGTCGTTGTCGGAGGCGGTCGTGGCACTCACGTAGGGGGCGTACGAGGTGGTGGACGACTCCGTGGGGGAGGCGGACGCGGCGGCCGATGCCGAGGCCGTGGCGCCGCCGGTCTTCGAGGGCTGCGCGGGGGCCGCGTCCGTGGCGCCGTCACCGCCCGAGGAGCACCCCGCACAGGCCAGTGCCACCAGGCAGACGAGCCCGGCGGCCGGCTTCAGGAAACTCCTCATTGCGCATGCACCCGCTCTCGTGATTTCCGTCCCGGAATGTCTCAGGACAGAAACAGAATGTGTCGACGAAATAGAAATGTGTCACACCCGGCTGGGAATTCTGAATACAGGAATGACACAGCAGCCTCATGGGAAATGGTGCATGAATCGGATGAGTCGGACATCAAAATAGGGCATAAGGTATAGATGTGCCCCCTCTGAACTGCGCAGACGTTCTGCGAATCTCTCAGGAAGGAGACAGGTTGAGGGGGGCTCTCATGGTTCTCTCACAAGGGATCAAGGCCTTGGCACATAAAGGCCTCCTAATGTCCGGGGAATGCAATCCGAGTCCGCCGTCGAAAACCGCGCTCCTGTGCGCGGACGTGGCCGCAAGCGCGGCAGCGGGTCCGAAGAGGGACCCGTCTTCGTTGACAACTCCGGGCGCAGAGCGCGACTGGTGCGCCGGTTCGCCACCCTCCTGTGCGTCCTCTCCCTCGGGTACGTGGCCGTGCTCGGCCTCGCCTTCATGGGCTGGGGAACCTCGCTGAGCGACTCGATCACGCCCTTCGGCGGCGGCCGGGCCGGCTCGGCGCCCGGAGGCTACGGGCAGCAGGGCGGCCGGGACGGGGTCGCCCCGACCGGCGCCCCCACCGGCACACCGCCCACGAAGCCCACCGGCACTCCGCCCTCGGGCACAGCCACCGGCTCCGCCCCGACCCCCGCCGCGTCAGCCTCCACCGGCGCCAACTGAGCGGAACACACCCACACTTATGACTACGACGACGCCCTCGCGCGGCCGCCGGCGCGCCCCCACCCGCATCGAGCGGGCGGCGGGCAAGGCCGCGGCGCTGCAGAAACCCCGTGTGATCCTCGCCCTGCTGCTTCTGCTGGGCCTGACCAGTGTGATGCTCCTGGACGGCTATCTGCGCGGCGAGGTCTTCAGCGACCAGCGCGTGCGCGACGGCGCCGCCTACGACGACGTACCGCAGAAGATCCTGGAAGCCGGACCGATCTTCACGTCCAGCAACGGGACCGTGGACGCCAAGTCCGTACCGGACAAGACGATCGTGCTGACCTTCGACGACGGTCCGAACCCCGAGTACACCGAGAAGGTCCTCAAGATCCTCCAGGGCAACGACGTGCCCGGCACGTTCTTCGTCGTGGGCTCGATGGTCTCGCGCTACCCGGACGCCGTGAAGGACATGGTGGCGCAGGGCAACGAGGTCGGCATCCACACCTTCTCGCATGTCGACCTCTCGTATCAGAGCACCTCGCGCCTCGAACGCGAGCTGAACCAGACGCAGTTGGCCCTCGCGGGCGCGGCAGGCATCACGACGACGCTGTTCCGCGCGCCGTACTCGGCGGAGACCGACGCCATCGACAACTACAGCTGGCCGGTCTACAAGAAGATCGCCAAGCTGGGCTACACCAGCGTCTTCATCGACACCGACAGCGACGACTGGAAGCAGCCGGGCGTCGCGAGCATCATCAAGACGGCCACGCCGAAGAAGAACAAGGGCGCGTCGGTCCTCTTCCACGACGCGGGCGGCGACCGGGACCAGACCCTGCTGGCGCTGCCGAAGTACATCAAGAAGATGAAGGCGAAGGGGTACACCTTCACGACCGTGAGCGGTGCGCTGGCCAAGCAGCGGTCGGCGAACGCGGGCGCGCAGGCCGGGCAGCGGCAGGCCGCCGGGACTCCCGGTACCGGTGCCGCGCCCGGTTCCCGTGCCTCCGCCGGTTCGGCCGCCGTCGAGCAGGCCGCCCACCGCAAGGCCACCGGCACCACCCTCTACGAGGGCAGGGCACTCATCTACGCGGTCGCCTTCGCCGAGTGGAGCATGCCGGGGCTCGCGACCGGACTCGCTGTCGTGGGCGTCGCGGTCATGGGCCGCTTCGGGATGATGCTCATCCTCGCCCGCCGCCACTTCCGGCAGCGCAACAAGCGCCGGTTCAGCTGGGGGCCCGAGGTCACCCGCCCCGTCAGCGTGATCGTGCCGGCCTACAACGAGAAGGAGTGCATCGAGAACACGATCAACTCCCTTACTCAGTCCACTCATCCGATCGAGATCATCGTCGTCGACGACGGCTCGACGGACGGTACGGCGGCCCTTGTCGAGGCGATGGGCGTACCCAATGTCCGTGTCATCCGCCAGGAAAATGCCGGCAAGCCCGCCGCCCTCAACAACGGTGTGCGCAACGCCAGTTACGACATCGTCGTGATGATGGACGGCGACACCGTCTTCGAGCCGGACACCGTACGGCAGTTGGTGCAGCCGTTCGCGAACGAGGATGTCGGCGCTGTCGCGGGCAATGCCAAGGTCGGCAACCGCGACACGGTCATCGGCGCCTGGCAGCACATCGAGTACGTGATGGGCTTCAACCTCGACCGCCGCATGTACGACCTGCTGCGCTGCATGCCCACCATTCCGGGCGCGATCGGCGCGTTCCGCCGCGACGCGGTACTGGAGGTCGGCGGCATGAGCGAGGACACGCTCGCCGAGGACACCGACATCACCATCGCCATGCACCGCAAGGGCTGGCGCGTGGTCTACCAGGAGCACGCCCGGGCCTGGACCGAGGCGCCCGGCTCGCTCAAGCAGCTGTGGTCGCAGCGCTACCGCTGGTCGTACGGCACCATGCAGGCGCTGTGGAAGCACCGCAAGTCCCTTACGGACAAGGGTCCTTCCGGCCGGTTCGGCCGGGTGGGCATGCCGCTCGTGGTCATCTTCCAGATCGTCACGCCGGTCTTCGCCCCGCTCATCGACGTGTTCACCGTCTACTCGATGATCTTCGTGGACTTCTGGGCCTCCCTCCTCGCCTGGCTGGCCGTGCTCGCGGTCCAACTCCTCTGCGCCGCCTACGCGTTCCGGCTCGACCGCGAGAAGTACCGCTATCTCCTGATGATGCCGCTCCAGCAACTGGCCTACCGCCAGATGATGTACCTCGTCCTCATCCACTCCTCCATCACCGCCCTCACCGGCGGCCGCCTCCGCTGGCAGAAGCTGAAGCGCACGGGCGAGGTCGGCACCCCGGCGGGGGTGAGCTGATGAGCTGGGGGTCGGAGCAGCAGGGGCACGGGTACGGATACGGCCACGGCGGCGGCTATGACGGGTCCGGGCAACCGCCGTACCAGCAGCCGTACCAACCGCCGTACCAGCAGCAGCCGTATCAACAGCCGTATCAACCGCCCTACGAGCAGCAGTACGCGGATTACTACGGGCAGGGGAGCGGGCAGGGCAACGGACCGGGGAACGGGCAGGGTTATGCCCAGGAGACGGCGCCGCTGCCGGTGGTCGAGCCGGTGGTCCAACCGGTGGTGGAGCCTGAGGAGCCCGCGGTCGAGGCAGGCACCGACCCCGCGGGCCCCGAGGGCACGACGAAGAACCCGCCGCCGAAGCCGAAGCCGAAGTCCGGCGGACGGGACCGCTACTTCGACGCCCTGCGAGCCATCGCCCTCGTCCGCGTGGTGGCGTACCACACCTTCGGCTGGCCCTGGGCCGGCATGGTCTTCCCGTCCATGGGCGTGATGTTCGCGCTCGCCGGCACGCTGATGGCGAAGTCCCTGGAGCGGCCCGCGCTCAAGGTGGTCAGGAGCCGGATGCGCCGGCTGCTGCCCCCGTTCTGGGTGTGGGGGTTCTTCGTCGTGGTCGCGATGATGATCCACGACTGGATGCCGGGCTGGCAGATCGTCTACTGGATCGTGCCGCTCGGCGACCCGCCCGGCAACGACTGGGGCATGCAGGCCTGGGAGATCCTCTGGTACCTGCGGACGTACCTGTGGTTCGTGCTGCTCTCACCGGCGCTCCTGTGGGTGTTCCGCAAGGCGCCGATCCCGGTGCTGCTCGGCTCCCTCGCGCCGGTCCTGGTCCTTCAGTTCCTTTGGGAGGCGCCGGACAACCGCTTCGGCAGCGCGCTGACGGACCTCGCCACCTTCCTGTTCTGCTGGGTGGTCGGCTTCGCGCACCGGGAGGGCGTGCTGCAGCGGCTGAAGCCGTTCGCCGTGGTCGCGCTGTCGCTCGCCGCGCTGGTGTACGGCGCCTGGTACGCCTTCTCCCACCAGGCGGAGACCGGCAGCTACGACCTGGACGACATCCCGGTCGCGCAGACCTTCTACTCGGCCGGCTTCGTGACGCTGCTGATGTACTTCAAGGCGTACTACGACGTCGACTTCGCGTGGCTGGCCCGCTTCAGGCGAACCGACCGGATCGTGACGGTCTTCAACGCGCGCGCGGTCACGATCTACCTCTGGCACGAGATCGCCCTCGTGCTGGCCGTCCCGCTGATCGACCAGTTCTGGAACGTGCCCGCGTTCGAGAAGTACCTGCCGCTGGAGAGCCAGTGGTTCATGTTCGGGATCGGCTGGGTGCTGATCTGGGTCGCGATCCCGCTCTTC
Organism: Streptomyces sp. SAS_270; assembly: GCF_052543295.1. Lineage (NCBI taxonomy): Bacteria > Bacillati > Actinomycetota > Actinomycetes > Kitasatosporales > Streptomycetaceae > Streptomyces > Streptomyces sp. SAS_270. The sequence goes on along the minus strand of NZ_JBMNDS010000004.1, from coordinate 76,702 downwards.
GGCTGGGTCGAGGACGTGGCCGGGAAGAAGAAGCCGAAGCTGCTGCCGTGAGGCAGAGGCCGCCGCGTGAATGAAGACCGGCATACGGGCCGGGTGCTGGAGAGTCGCCCGGTCCGTACTGCCACAATAGGGACCGTGACCCGCGCATCCCTGGACAAGCAGCCGCACGAAGTCGCCTCGATGTTCGACGACGTGGCGGAACGGTACGACCTGACGAACGACGTGCTGTCGCTCGGCCAGGACCGGGTGTGGCGCAAGGAGGTCGCGAAGGCGGTCGACGCCCGGCCCGCGCAGAAGATCCTGGACCTGGCCGCGGGGACAGCCACCTCCTCGCTGCCCTTCGCGCGCACGGGTGCGTACGTCGTCCCCTGCGACTTCTCGCTCGGCATGCTCCGCGTCGGCAAGAAGAACTACCCCTGGCTGCCGCTGACCGCGGGCGACGCGACGAAGCTGCCCTTCAAGGACGACACCTTCGACGCCGTCACGATCTCCTTCGGGCTACGCAACGTCCAGGACACCGACGCCGCGCTCAGCGAGCTGTACCGGGTGACCAAGCCCGGCGGCCGCGTGGTGATCTGCGAGTTCTCGCACCCCACCTGGGCGCCGTTCCGGACCGTCTACACCGAGTACCTGATGCGCGCGCTGCCCCCGGTCGCCCGCGCCGTCTCCTCCAACCCCGACGCGTACGTCTACCTCGCCGAGTCCATCCGCGACTGGCCGAACCAGCCCGCGCTGGCCGAGCTCCTGCAGAAGGCGGGCTGGTCGCAGGTGGCATGGCGGAACCTCACGGGCGGAATCGTGGCGCTGCACCGGGGCTTCAAGCCCGCCTAGCCCCGACGTAGGTCGTACGGAGTCGAATCACTCGTACGAAGGACACGTTGACGGGAACCGGTCAATGGGAAACTCCGTCCGTTGAATACGTCCGATCACGGCACGAGTTCTCTGGACGACGGAGCGTTTCCATGGCGTCGCACTGCCCGCACTGCGGGGTTCCCGGTCCCGACGAGGCCCGCTTCTGCATGCACTGCGGACGCGAGCGGCAGGGACCGGCGGATGCCCGGACGGATGCCCGGACGGATGCCCGGACGGATGTACCGGCGGTGGGTGCATCCGCGGATGTCTCGGCCGATGTGCCGACCGATGTGCCGACCGATGTGCCGACCGATGTGCTGGGCAAGGCGCTGAGCGATGCCCCGGGCGCCGCGTCGGCGGATGTGCCGTCCGAGACACCGGCGGTCGCTGCCGCGGGGAGCCCACCGGTGCCGGGTACGCCGCCCGCACCCGGCGCGGCGCCGACTCCTGGCGCGCCGCCGGCACCGGGTACGCCGCCGCCTCCCGGCGTGTCGCCGACGCCGGGTACGCAGCCCTTGGGGCCGCCGCCACCGGTGTACGCCCCCGGCCCTGCCCGGCAGTCGCCCTTCGGCGCCTTCCTCGGCCGTACGTTCCGCGGTGACTGGGCGGGAGCCGTGCAAGCGGCGCTCTGGCCTGTCGGCCTGCTGCTGATCGCCTCCGTGGCGCTGGGGATTCCCTCCTACGGGCAGTCCTCCGACGGGGGAGAGGCGATCATCGGGTTCGGCGACCGGACGCGGGTCGCCCTCGCCGTGCTGCTGCAGGCGCTCGGCGGCGGCTTCGAGGTGAAGTCGGCGCCCGCGTCGGTGTTCGGCGGGGGCGGCGGAGACAGCGGCCTGGCCGGGGACTTCGAAGGAGGCGGCTCGCTGTCCCTCGTCCCGCTCACCGTCACCGCACTGTGGATCGCGGCGCTCTTCATCGGCGCACGGATGCTGCGGACCCGGACGTTGCGGCTGGAGGCGCTGCGGGCAGCGGCACTGGGCACGGGGATGCCGGGCACGGGGGTGCCGGTTGCGGGGATGCCCTTTGCGGCGGCGCCGGTCGCTGGGATGCCGCGTACGCAGTTCGCGCAGCCCGGCCCGTACGGCGGTGCCCCGCAGAGCACGACCGCCGGGCTCGAGGCCGCCGCCCGGGTCGCGCTTCTGGTGACCGCGGGCGTCCTGGGCCTCGGGCTGGTCGCGCGCCCGACGCTCCTGGGAGTCGTACAGGTCTCGTCGTCGCCGCTGCTCGCCGGGCTGGGAGCCCTTCTGCTCGGGTTCGCGGTCGCGGCCGGCGTACTGCACGGCGACGACCTGGCACGCTGGTCGGCGGCCCGGCCGGGCACGCGGGCTCTGCTGCGCGCGACCGGCACCGCCCTGCGCGCGCTGTCTGTCGTCCTCCTCCTGTGCTCCGTCGTCGCCTTCATCTGCCTCACACAGATCGACGGCCTCGACGACCTGTGGGACACCGACAGCATCTCGCCGCTGGCCGCCGCGCTGCTCGTGCTGCCCAACCTCGCGGTCACGGCCCTTGGCCTGTCCTGGGGCACGCCCATCGTGGGGGAGGCGCGCGGCACGTCGTCGTACAGCTACGGCGGCGGATACGACCACGAGTCGTTCGGCCTCTCCGAACTCGCCGACGTCACCAACTCCTGGGCGATCGTCGGCGCACTGGCCCTCGGCCTCGTCTGCGCCCTGACTGTTGGCGTCATGGCTGCGCGCCGCTCCGCCGACCGCCGCGAACAACTGCTGGCCGCGGGCGTCTTCTACGGCCTCTTCCTGCTGATCGCAGGTTTCGGCGGCCTCGGCTGGGAGCTGTCCGGCAGCAGCTCGGACGACAGCGGGTACGGCTCCGGCTACTCCTCGGGCGGGTCCCGCAGCGGCAGCGTCTCGATCGGCCTCGACTTCCCCTACGCCCTGCTCTTCGGTCTGCTCTGGATCTTCATCGCCGCGTTCGGCGCACCGTATTTGCTGCGGATTGCGGGCATGGGGGCGGGCTCGAAGATGGGCTCGGGGATGGGCCCAGCGATGGGCCCAGCGATGGGCGCGGGGATGGGCTCGGGGATGGCTTCCGTGCCGGGCCTGGGCGCGCCGGTGCCGTCGGAGACCTCGATGCCTCCCGCGACTGCGATGCCTTCGGTGACTCCGCTCCCCCCGGTGACTCCGGTGACCCCGCCGCCCGCGCCCGCTCCGCCGCTGCCAGGCAGTCCCACGCCGGGGCCTGTACCGCCGCCGCAGGCATTCGCCTCACCGCTCCCGGCCCCCGTCTCCGTCCCGGTCCCACCCCCTGCTCCTTTCCCGGGCCCGGTCGCGGCCCCGGCCCCGACCCCGATGCCGTACGACTTCCACACCGTGCACCTCGGGCAGCGGCCGCCCGTCACCCCCACGCCGCGCAGTCGCTCGCTCGTCTGGGTGGTGACCCTTGCCGTGGCATTCGTCGTGGGTGGCGGGGCGGCGGCGGGCGTACTGGTCTGGCAGGACCAGCACTCCGACGGATCCTCGAACAAACCGGCGGCCGGTTCGACGCCGACGGGCGCCGCGACCCCGTCGGCCTCTTCGACCGCTTCCCCGTCCCCGACCTCGCCGGAGTCGCAGACGACCGAGCCCACGGGTACCCCCTCGCTGGAGGCGACGGGGAACGCCACGGACGACGCCACGACGTCATCCGTGGAACTGCCCGACGGCTACCACCAGTCGGGCGACCCCATGGGCTTCTCCTTCGCCGTCCCGGACGGCTGGACACGCGTGGGCGTCAAGAACGGCACCCAGGTCACCTACGCCGGCTCGGCCGGCCTGGAGCACCTCCAGGTCGGCGTCATCGCGAACGCGGGCTACACCTCGTACGACAACTTCGTGACCCTGGAGAAGACCGCCAAGAAGAAGGACACCGACTACCGGCGGATCAAGCTGGAGAAGAACACCTTCCAGGGGCGCGCCGGAGCGATCTGGGAGTACACGTACACCGACGAGTCGGGAGCCACCGTCCACGCGAAGGACCAGGGGTACGTCGCCGCGAACGGAACCGAGTACGCGATCATGATCGTCGGACACGACGACGCCTGGCAGAGCGGTCTCGTGGAGACGTTCCGCGTCGCCCTCGACTCCTGGAAACTCACCTAGGGCGCGGGCGGCTCACCTGAGGATCTCGAACGGGTCGCCCGGCTCGTCGAGTTCGCGGCGCAACCCGCCCGACGGAGGGCCGGGCCGGCGCGGCTCGCGCACCCCCGCGCCGCCGCCCTCACCGTCTCCGAGTTCGAACCACACCGTGATCACGGCGCCACGCGGCACCTCGGCGCCGGGCGGAGGATATTGGCGTACGACGTAGTCGATGACCGCGAGGTGGAAGTCGGGGCGGTCGGGCGCGGCGAGCAGCACGCCCTGCGCCTCGGCCGTCTCGCGCGCGTCCACGGCCATCAGGCCGACCAGTCGCGGGACGCGCACCTCGGGTGTCTTGGGTGTTATGCGCACGGACGTCACCCCCAGCGGTACCGGAAGGGTAAGCCCCGCCGGTCCCGTTCCGGAAGCGTCGGCCGGGACCGTCAGCGCACGAGCAGAGTCGGAGAACCGCCCGTAGTGGAAAACCGGCCGGAGTCGCAGAACCGGCCGGAGTCCTAGAACCAGCCTGTGCCAGAGTTCCGCCAGGGCTGGACCTCCGCTGTGTCAGGCCTCCGCCGGGTCAGACCTCCGCCGGTTCAGAGCGCCAGCCGGTAGCGGTGACCCTCCTCCTGCGATCTCGGGGTCGTGAACCTCTCGGCGAGCTCCATGCCGAGGCGTCTGGTCACCGCGATGGAGCGTTCGTTGCGTGCGTTGACCATGGCGACCACGTCGGTGACGCCCGCCGCGCGCACCCGTTCCAGCGTCATGTGCGCGGCCGCGGTGACGTAACCCCGCCCCCAGTACGCTCGGCCGAGCCGCCAGCCGATCTCGATCTGCCCCGCCGGGCCCCAGGCGTGCGGCCAGGGCTGCGCGCCCGTGAAGCCGATGACCTCGCCCGAGTCGTCGAGCATCGTCCACAGGCAGAAACCGTGCTCCGCGTCATGCCGACGCTGTCGGGCGGTCAGCTCCTCGTACACGGACAGTTCGGCCGCCTTGCCGCCGTGGAACTCCATGACATCCGGGTCGGCGAAGATCCGGTGCCAGGCAAAGGCGTCCTCGTCGGTGGGGACGCGGAGCCGTACGTCGGGGAGAGCTCGGTTCACGGGGCAACCCTTCAGCCGGGTGATCAGTACCGCTGCATAGACTGCCCATGTCCAGTGCCCGTCAGCACGCAGATTTCTAACCTTGGGGAGATCCCGCCGTGACCGAGCCCCAGCCCCTCTCCGAAAACACCGCCGACGTGATCGTCGTCGGGGCCGGGCCAGCCGGTTCCACCACCGCCTACTACCTGGCGAAGGCGGGTCTGGACGTCCTGCTCCTGGAGAAGACCGCCTTCCCGCGCGAGAAGGTCTGCGGCGACGGCCTCACGCCCCGCGCGACCAAGCAGCTCGTCTCGATGGGCATCGACATCTCGGAGGAGGCCGGCTGGCTCCGGAACAAGGGCCTCCGCATCATCGGCGGTGGCGTCCGGCTCCAGCTGGACTGGCCGGAACTCGCCTCCTTCCCCGACTACGGACTCGTCCGCAAGCGCGACGACTTCGACGAGCAGCTGGCCCGGCAGGCGCAGAAGGCGGGCGCCCGGCTGTACGAGCGCTGCAACGTCGGCGCCCCGATCATCGACGACCGCACCGGCCGGATCACCGGTGTGCACGCGAAGCTCGGCGACACCGGTGAGAAGCGCGAGGTCACCTTCCACGCGCCCCTGGTCGTCGCGGCCGACGGCAACTCCACCCGCCTCTCCCTGGCGATGGGCCTGCACCGCCGCGAGGACCGCCCGATGGGCGTCGCGGTCCGCACCTATTTCGAAAGCCCCCGCCACGAGGACGACTACCTGGAGTCCTGGCTGGAGCTGTGGGACCGCCGCGGGGCCGAGGACCGCCTCCTGCCGGGCTACGGCTGGATCTTCGGCATGGGCGACGGCACGTCGAACGTCGGCCTGGGCGTCCTGAACACCTCCGCCTCCTTCAAGGAGCTGGACTGGCGTGAGGTCCTGAAGGCCTGGTGCGCCTCGATGCCGGAGGACTGGGGCTACACCCCGGAGAACATGACGGGCCCGATCCGCGGCGCCGCCCTCCCGATGGCCTTCAACCGCCAGCCCCACTACACGAAGGGGCTGCTGCTGGTCGGCGACGCGGGCGGCCTGGTCAACCCCTTCAACGGCGAGGGCATCGCGTACGCCATGGAGTCCGGCCAGATCGCGGCCGACGTCATCGTCCAGGCCCACGCCCGCGCCACCCCGGCCCAGCGCGAGATCGCCCTCCAGCGCTACCCGCGGGTCCTCAAGGACACCTACGGCGGCTACTACACCCTCGGCCGCGCCTTCGTGAAGCTCATCGGCAACCCGAAGGTCATGAAGATCGCCGCCCAGCGCGGCCTCACGCACCCGATGCTGATGAAGTTCACGCTCAAAATGCTCGCCAACCTCACGGACCCCACCGGCGGCGACGCCATGGACCGCATCATCAACGGCCTGTCCAAGGTGGCCCCGAAGGCCTAGCGGCCCGAGGACGAGGCCGGGTACGCCGATGGTCGCCTCCCCTCGGGGAGGCGACCATCGGCGTACCCACCGCGTGCTAGAGCACCCGCACCGCACCCGAAGCGGGGTAGCCCGAAAGATCCTGGATGACAACGCCCTTGGAGGGGTTGGCCGCGTCCAGGTACTGGCCGTTACCGATGTAGACACCCACGTGGTACGCCGAACCGGCCGAACCCCAGTACAGGACGTCGCCGACCTGGATGTTGGAGAGCGACACCGGCGTACCGGACGTCGACTGGTCCTGTGAGACGCGCGGCAGGTCGACGCCGACCTGCTTGAACGCTGCCTGCACGAGACCGGAGCAGTCCCACGCGTTGGGGCCGGTGCCGCCCATGACGTAGGCGTCGCCGACCTGCGCCTTGAGGAACGAGATGACCGTCGCGACGCTGCCGCTGGCAGGAGCGGAGACATTCGTGGACGTCGACGCGGACGCCGAGGCGGAGAGAACGGTCCGCTCGGAGGAACGCGAGGCGGCCTCGGCGGCAGCAGCCTTGCGAGCGGCCTCCGCCTTCTTCTTCGCCTCAGCCTTCTTCTTGGCGTCGGCGAGGTCCGCCTTGGCCTGCTTGGCGGCCTTCGCGGCGGCCGCGTCGCGCTCGGCCTGCAGCTCGTAGTTCGCCGCGGCCTGCTGTGTGGCGTCAGCGGACTGTGCGACCTGTGCGGCCAGGTCGGCCGTCAGGGCGGGCAGTTCGAGCGTCTGCGTCACGGGCTCGGCTGCGTTCGCCGAACCGGACGCACCGGCGACTGCCAGGGTGCTGAGGACGCCACCGGCAACTCCGGCGCGCATCGCGAGCGTCGACGCGTTGCGGCGGGGCTTCCGGTGGCTGCGTATGTGAGCGGTGTGGGACATGGGTACAACCGGTATCAGGGGCTCCTCCATACCTTCAAGAAACGTGTGGTGCGCCACAGTTGTTCAATCGGCGGCCGAATCTCCCACGCGTCACTCTTTATTGACGCCGTAACGGGCATTGCGGACACAGGTGATCAAGCCCGTGATCATGGCCTTTCATTGTTACGCCCGAATTGCCCGCGTCCTACCACTGGTTGGACCCGGTGGCCAAGCCCGGTTTTTTGGCCCTGCTGTGAATGTGGCGCAGGTCACGGAACGGTCTCCGTGATGGCCGCGTCCCGCGCGTAGGTGGCGGTCGCCCCGCTCGTGAACGCGTGCACGCGTCCACTTCCGTCCACACCTCTCCCTCTGATGTGTGAACGGCCTCATCTATCAAGGGTTCTGGTCCAGCGCCAATTTGCCCTGAACAACCGCGCCTTGATAATGCAAGACGGCCCCGACCAGCAATGATGAGGCAAAATGTCACCTCTTGGTGATCACTCGACTGCTTCGCGTATGAAGATCACCGCTCATCCGACTTCATGATCCTTCGCCGGGTGGTGGAGATCACAAAGTCCTTGATGACCCCCGTGTCGCAGATCACAGACCGGCAGGCATAGGATGCGGGGCAGTTGGGCTTGTGACCTGCTTCACATGTACGCGATCTTCGCCGGGACGGGCGAGGTGCGCGGGGCACGTGAATGAGGGATCGGGTCCGACGCATCCGCCAGCAGTCAGTGCCGACTGAGAGGAGCGAGGAGCGGTGAACGCGTATGCGCCCATCCTCGTACTGGGAGCCCTCGGGGCAGGCTTTGCGATCTTCTCCGTGGTCATGGCCACGCTGATCGGGCCGAAGCGGTACAACCGGGCCAAGCTTGAGGCCTACGAGTGCGGTATCGAGCCGACCCCCACGCCGGCCGGCGGCGGGCGCTTCCCCATCAAGTACTACCTGACGGCGATGCTCTTCATCGTCTTCGACATCGAGATCGTCTTCCTCTACCCCTGGGCCGTCACCTTCGACGCCCTGGGTGTTTTCGGGCTCGTGGAGATGCTGCTCTTCGTGCTCACCGTCTTCGTGGCGTACGCGTACGTATGGCGGCGCGGCGGCCTGGAATGGGACTGAGGGGCCTTTAAGCATGGGACTCGAAGAAAAACTGCCGAGCGGCTTCCTGCTGACCACCGTCGAGCAGGCCGCGGGCTGGGTGCGCAAGGCGTCCGTCTTCCCCGCGACATTCGGACTCGCCTGCTGCGCCATCGAGATGATGACGACCGGCGCCGGGCGCTACGACCTGGCGCGCTTCGGTATGGAGGTCTTCCGCGGGTCACCGCGCCAGGCGGACCTGATGATCGTCGCCGGGCGCGTCAGCCAGAAGATGGCGCCGGTGCTGCGGCAGGTCTATGACCAGATGCCGAACCCCAAGTGGGTGATCTCCATGGGGGTCTGCGCCTCATCGGGCGGAATGTTCAACAACTACGCCATTGTGCAGGGTGTCGACCATATCGTCCCGGTCGACATCTATTTGCCCGGCTGTCCGCCGCGGCCCGAGATGCTGATGGACGCGATTCTCAAGCTCCACCAGAAGATCCAGACCTCCAAGCTCGGCGTGAACGCCGAGGAGGCGGCCCGCGAGGCGGAGGAAGCGGCGCTCAAGGCGCTCCCCACCATCGAGATGAAGGGCCTGCTGCGGTGAGCGACGCGAACGGCAACGGCGCGAGCAACGGGGTGAACCCCGAGAAGGACCTGAGCGCCTCCAACCTCCCCGGCCAGCGTGGTGACGCGGGCGAGGAGATCCGCGTCCAGCGCGGAATGTTCGGCGCCAACAACGGCGGCGACACCTCCGGCTACGGCGGCCTGGTCCGCTCGATCCGGCTCCCTGGCGAGTCCGCCCGCCCCTACGGGGGCTGGTTCGACGAGGTCGCCGACGAGCTGGAAGGCGCCTTGGAGGAACAGGGGCTCGTCCCCGAGAACGCGATCGAGAAGACGGTCGTCGACCGCGACGAGCTCACCTTCCACATCGAACGCGAGTACCTGGTCCGCGTCGCCCAGACCCTGCGCGACGACCCGGCCCTCCGCTTCGAGCTGTGCACCGGCGTCAGCGGAGTCCACTACCCGCACGACAAGGGTCGCGAGTTGCACGCCGTCTATCACCTGCGCTCGATCACCCACAACCGGCTGATCCGCCTCGAAGTCAGCGCCCCCGACGCTGATCCGCACGTCCCGTCACTGGTCCCCGTCTATCCGACGAACGACTGGCACGAGCGCGAGACGTACGACTTCTTCGGCCTGATCTTCGACGGTCACCCGGCGCTGACGCGGATCATGATGCCGGACGACTGGCAGGGCTTCCCGCAGCGCAAGGACTACGCCCTCGGCGGCATCCCCGTCGAGTACAAGGGCGCCCAGATCCCGGCTCCGGACCAGCGGAGGTCGTACTCATGAGCACGCAGACCCCTTCTTCTGCCGCATCCGCCCGTGAGACCACCGAGGGCACCGTATATACGGTGACCGGTGGCGACTGGGACGAGGTCGTCGAGACCGCGGCCAAGTCCGACGACGAGCGCATCATCGTCAACATGGGCCCGCAGCACCCGTCCACCCACGGGGTGCTCCGGCTCATCCTGGAGATCGACGGCGAGACGGTCACCGAGGCCCGCTGCGGCATCGGCTATCTCCACACCGGCATCGAGAAGAACCTCGAGTACCGCACGTGGACGCAGGGCACCACGTTCGTGACGCGCATGGACTACCTGACGCCGTTCTTCAACGAGACGGCGTACTGCCTCGGCGTGGAGAAGCTGCTCGGCATCGAGGAGCAGATCCCCGACCGCGCCTCGATCATCCGGGTGCTCCTGATGGAGCTGAACCGGCTCTCCTCGCACCTGGTGTGCATCGCCACCGGAGGCATGGAGCTGGGCGCCACCACGATCATGATCTACGGCTTCCGTGATCGTGAACTCATTCTCGACATCTACGAACTCATCACCGGCCTGCGGATGAACCACGCGTACATCCGGCCCGGCGGTCTCGCCCAGGACCTGCCGCCCGGCGCGGTGGACCAGATCCGCGAGTTCGTGAAGAAGATGACGAAGAACCTTCCCGAGTACGACAAGCTCGCCACCGGGAACCCCATCTTCAAGGCCCGCATGCAGGACGTCGGCTACCTCGACCTGGCCGGCTGCATGGCCCTCGGCGCCACCGGCCCGGTTCTGCGCTCGGCGGGCCTCCCGCACGACCTGCGCAAGGCGCAGCCGTACTGCGGTTACGAGAACTACGACTTCGAGATCCCGACCGCCGACACCTGCGACTCCTACGGGCGCTTCCTGATCCGTCTGGAGGAGATGCGCCAGTCGCTGCACATCGTCGAGCAGTGCCTGGACCGGCTGCAGCCCGGCCCGGTGATGGTCGCGGACAAGAAGATCGCCTGGCCGGCCCAGCTCGCCCTGGGACCGGACGGACTCGGCAACTCCCTCGACCACATCAAGAAGATCATGGGCACCTCCATGGAGGCCCTGATCCACCACTTCAAGCTGGTGACCGAGGGCTTCCGCGTCCCGCCGGGACAGGCGTACGCGGCGGTCGAGTCGCCCAAGGGCGAACTCGGGGTGCACGTCGTGTCCGACGGAGGCACCCGCCCCTACCGGGTCCACTTCCGCGACCCGTCCTTCACCAATCTGCAGGCCATGGCGGCGATGTGCGAGGGCGGCCAGGTCGCCGACGTCATCGTCGCCGTCGCGTCCATCGACCCCGTGATGGGAGGCGTCGACCGGTGACCACCACCCCCGAGGGCGTCAGCCTGGGCATGCCCCAACTGCCCGCGCCCGACTATCCGGACGATGTCCGAGCCCGGCTGGAGACGGACGCGCGCGAGGTCATCGCCCGCTACCCGGACTCCCGCTCCGCCCTCCTTCCGTTGCTGCATCTCGTGCAGTCGGAGGAGGGGCATGTCACGCGCACCGGCCAGCGGTTCTGCGCCGAGATGCTGGGCCTGACCACGGCCGAGGTCACCGCGGTCGCGACCTTCTACTCGATGTACCGGCGCAGGCCGAGCGGTGACTACCAGGTGGGCGTCTGCACCAACACCCTGTGCGCGGTGATGGGTGGCGACGCCATCTTCGAGGCGCTCCAGGACCACTTGGGCATCGGCAACGGCGAGACCACCGACGACGGCAAGGTCACCCTGGAGCACATCGAGTGCAACGCGGCCTGCGATTTCGCGCCGGTCGTGATGGTCAACTGGGAGTTCTTCGACAACCAGACCGTGGCCTCCGCGAAGCATCTCGTCGACGACCTGCGCACGGGAGCACAGGTCGAGCCCACCCGCGGCGCCCCCTTGTGCACGTTCAAGGACACCGCCCGGATCCTGGCCGGCTTCCCCGACACGCGTGAGGGAGCCGTCGAGGCCACCGGCAGCGCGGGACCCGCCTCGCTGATCGGCCTCCGCCTGGCCAAGGGGGAGACCCACCCCGCGCGCGTGGTCCACCCGCGAGGCTCCGGTGCTCCCCAGGACGAGCGGCCGCACGACCCGTCGCCGACCGAGCACCTCAGCTCGCACGACGCGCCGCAGCAGACGTCGGCCTCCGATCCGTCCCACCCGGCGGGTCCTGTCGCCGAGGAGGGGGAGTGATGACCGTGTCCACCCAGTACGGGGGCACCTCACGGCCGGAGGCCGGGGGAGAGACCAGCCCCGAGAAACTGCTCGCGCCGGTGCTGTCGGCCTTCTGGGACGAGGACAAGTCCTGGACGCTGGACGTCTACCGAAGGCACGAGGGATACGAGGGACTGCGCAAGGCCCTCGCCATGTCGCCGGACGACCTGATCGCGTACGTGAAGGAGTCCGGTCTGCGGGGCCGCGGCGGTGCGGGATTCCCCACCGGAATGAAATGGCAGTTCATTCCGCAAGGAGATGGAAAGCCGCACTATCTAGTTGTCAACGCCGACGAGTCGGAGCCGGGCACCTGTAAGGACATCCCGCTCCTCTTCGCGAACCCGCATAGCCTCATCGAGGGCATTGTGATCGCGTGTTATGCCATTCGGTCGTCGCATGCCTTCATCTATCTGCGCGGTGAAGTGGTCCCAGTGCTGCGGCGGTTGCACGAGGCCGTACGAGAGGCCTACGCGGCGGGCTACCTCGGCGAAAACATCCTGGGCAGCGGGCTCGACATCCAGCTCACCGTGCACGCGGGCGCGGGCGCGTACATCTGCGGTGAGGAGACCGCGCTGCTCGACTCGCTCGAAGGCCGCCGTGGACAACCGCGGCTTCGTCCCCCTTTCCCTGCCGTCGCGGGCCTCTACGCGTGCCCGACTGTTGTAAATAACGTCGAATCCATCGCGTCAGTTCCCGCAATTCTCCAAAAGGGCAAGGAATGGTTCAGGTCGATGGGAAGCGAGAAGTCCCCGGGCTTCACGCTCTACTCGCTCAGCGGCCATGTCGCCAGCCCCGGCCAGTACGAGGCCCCGCTCGGCATCACACTGCGTCAACTCCTCGACATGAGCGGCGGGATCAGGCCCGGTCACCAGCTGAAGTTCTGGACGCCGGGCGGCTCCTCGACCCCGATGTTCACCGACGAGCACCTCGACGTCCCTCTTGATTACGAAGGAGTGGGCGCCGCGGGTTCCATGCTCGGCACAAAAGCACTCCAGTGCTTCGACGAGACGACCTGCGTCGTACGCGCCGTCACCCGCTGGACCGAGTTCTATGCCCACGAGTCCTGCGGCAAGTGCACGCCCTGCCGCGAAGGCACGTACTGGCTCGTGCAGTTGCTGCGCGACATCGAGGCGGGCAAGGGCGTCATGTCCGACCTCGACAAGCTGAACGACATCGCCGACAACATCAACGGCAAGTCCTTCTGCGCCCTCGGCGACGGTGCCGCGTCGCCGATCTTCTCCTCGCTCAAGTACTTCCGCGAGGAGTACGAGCAGCACATCACGGGCCGCGGCTGCCCCTTTGACCCGGCCAAGTCGACGGCCTGGGCGGACAAGCACACGGAGGTGAACGCATGACGGTGACCACCAGCGCTCCCTCCGGAGGGGGAGAGGCGGCGGTTCCGCCGGAAGATCTCGTCTCGCTGACGATCGACGGCGCCGAGATCAGCGTGCCCAAGGGCACCCTGGTCATCCGGGCCGCCGAACAACTCGGCATCGAGATCCCCCGCTTCTGCGACCACCCGCTCCTCGACCCGGTCGGCGCCTGCCGCCAGTGCATCATCGAGGTCGAAGGCCAGCGCAAGCCGATGGCGTCCTGCACGATCACCTGTACGGACGGGATGGTCGTCAAGACGCATCTCACCTCGCCCGTCGCCGAGAAGGCCCAGCACGGTGTGATGGAGCTGCTGCTCATCAACCACCCGCTGGACTGCCCGGTCTGCGACAAGGGCGGCGAGTGCCCGCTGCAGAACCAGGCCATGTCGCACGGCAACTCCGAGTCCCGCTTCGAAGGAAAGAAGCGGACCTACGAGAAGCCCGTCCCGATCTCCACGCAGGTGCTGCTCGACCGTGAACGGTGCGTGCTGTGCGCCCGCTGCACCCGGTTCAGCAACCAGATCGCGGGCGACCCGATGATCGAGCTGGTCGAGCGAGGGGCGCTCCAGCAGGTCGGCACCGGTGAGGGCGACCCCTTCGAGTCGTACTTCTCCGGGAACACGATCCAGATCTGCCCCGTGGGCGCGCTCACGTCGGCGGCGTACCGCTTCCGCGCCCGCCCCTTCGACCTGATCTCCACGCCGAGTGTCTGCGAACACTGCTCCGGCGGCTGCGCGACGCGCACCGACCACCGGCGCGGCAAGGTCATGCGGCGCCTGGCGGCAGCGGACCCCGAGGTCAACGAGGAGTGGATCTGCGACAAGGGGCGGTTCGGCTTCCGGTACGCACAGCAGACCGATCGCCTCACCACCCCTCTGGTCCGCAACGCGGAAGGTGTCCTGGAACCCGCTTCCTGGCCTGAGGCCCTGGAGGCGGCGGCTCAGGGGCTGGGAGGTGCCCGGGGCCGGACCGGTGTCCTGACCGGCGGCCGTCTCACCGTCGAGGACGCCTACGCGTACAGCAAGTTCGCGCGCGTGGCCCTCGACACGAACGACATCGACTTCCGCGCGCGCGTGCACAGCGCCGAGGAGGCCGACTTCCTGGCCGCCCGGGTCGCCGGACGTGGACGGGACCTCGACGGTACGGGGGCCACGTACACCGCGCTGGAGAAGGCGCCCGCCGTCCTGCTCGTCGGTTTCGAGTCCGAGGAGGAGGCGCCCGGCGTCTTCCTGCGACTGCGCAAGGCCTGGCGCGCGCACAAGCAGCGGACGTTCTCGCTCGCCACGCACGTGACGCGGGGCCTGGAGAAGGCGGGCGGCACGCTGCTGCCCGCCGCACCCGGCACCGAGACCGAGTGGCTGGACGCCCTCGCGAGTGGCGTGGGTCTGGAGGGCGACGGTGCCAGGGCGGCCGAGGCGCTGCGTGCCGAGGGCGCCGTGCTCGTCGTCGGTGAGCGGCTCGCCGCCGTGGCCGGCGGGCTCACCGCGGCCGTACGGGCCGCGTCCGCGACCGGCGCCGAGCTGGTGTGGATTCCGCGCCGGGCCGGTGAGCGCGGCGCGATCGAGGCGGGCGCGCTGCCGTCGCTGCTGCCGGGCGGCCGCCCGGCCACCGACCCGCGCGCGCGGGACGAGGTCGCCGCCGCCTGGGGCGTCTCCGAACTCCCGCACCGCTACGGCCGCGACACCGGGCAGATCGTCGAGGCCGCCGCCGGCGGTGAACTGCGGGCGCTGGTGGTGGCGGGCGTGGAGGTCGCCGACCTTCCCGACCCGGCACGCGCGCGTGCTGCCCTTTCCGAAGTGGGCTTCCTGGTGTCGCTCGAACTGCGTCCCAGTGAGGTCACCGAACACGCGGACGTCGTCCTTCCGGTGGCCGCGGTCGCCGAGAAGGCGGGCACCTTCCTCAACTGGGAAGGACGAGTGCGCTTCTTCGAAGCCGCGCTCAAGCCCGAGCAGATGACCCGCCGCCTGGCACCCACCGACGCGCGGGTGCTGCAGATGCTGGCCGACGCCATGGACGTACACCTCGGTCTGCCGGATCTGCGGACCGCGCGCGGGGAGCTGGACCGGCTCGGAGCCTGGGACGGGCCGCGGGCCACCGAGCCCCTGGAGAGCGCCGCTCAACTGCCCCGCCCCGCTGCCGGGGAGGCCGTGCTCGCGGGCCACCGGCTGCTGCTCGACCAGGGCCGTCTCCAGGACGGCGACGCGGCACTGGCCGGGACCCGGCACGCCGCCCACGCGCGCGTGTCGGCCGCCACGGCCGCCGAAGCGGGCGTCAAGAACGGCGACATCCTCGCTGTCACAGGCTCCGCCGGAACCGCCGCGTTCCCGCTGGAGATCACGGAAATGCCCGACCGCGTGGTCTGGCTTCCGCTGAACTCCGCCGGGTCGGGCGTCGCCTCCGACACCGGTGCGGTACCCGGCGCCCTCGTCCGAATCGGCCCGGCGACCCTCGCCCCCGAGGCCCCCAAGGAGGTGGAGGCATGACTCCGTACCTCGCCGCTGAAGACCTGTCGATGTTCGGCCACGACCCGTGGTGGCTGGTCGTCATCAAGGCGGTCTTCTGCTTCGCCTTCCTGATGATCACCGTGCTCTTCTCCATCGTGTGGGAGCGCAAGGTCGTCGCCTGGATGCAGCTGCGCATCGGCCCCAACCGGCACGGCCCCTGGGGCATGCTCCAGTCGCTCGCCGACGGCATCAAGCTGATGCTCAAGGAAGACGTCATCGTCAAGCGCGCGGACAAGGTGGTGTACGTCCTCGCGCCGATCGTCGCGGCCATTCCGGCCTTCATGGCGATCGCGGTGATCCCCTTCGGGCCCTCCGGCAACGAGGTCTCGATCCTCGGCCACCGTACAACGATGCAGCTCACCGACCTGCCGATCGCGATGCTCTACATCCTCGCGGTCGCCTCGGTCGGCATCTACGGGATCGTTCTTGCGGGTTGGAGTTCTGGATCCACCTATCCGCTGCTGGGCGGTCTGCGCTCCTGCGCGCAGATGATCTCGTACGAGATCGCCATGGGCGCCGCGTTCGCGTCGGTGTTCCTCTACTCCGGGTCGATGTCGACCTCGACGATCGTCGAACAGCAGCACGACCGCTGGTACATCATCCTGCTGCCGGTCTCGTTCCTGATCTACATCATCACGATGGTCGGCGAGACCAACCGCGCCCCCTTCGACATGCCGGAGTCCGAGGGCGACCTCGTCGGCGGCTTCAACACCGAGTACTCGTCCATCAAGTTCGCGCTGTTCATGCTCGCCGAGTACGTGAACATGGTGACGGTCTCGGCCGTGTCGACCACCCTCTTCCTGGGCGGCTGGCGGGCCCCGTGGCCCATCAGTACTTTCTGGGAGGGCGCCAACCACGGCTGGTGGCCGATGCTCTGGTTCACCATCAAGGTCCAGTTGCTGCTGTTCTTCTTCATCTGGCTGCGCGGCACCCTCCCGCGCGTCCGCTACGACCAGCTGATGAAGCTCGGCTGGAAGGTCCTCATCCCGGTCTCCGTGGTCTGGCTGATGCTCGTAGCCACCGTGCGGACCCTCAGGAACGAGAACTACGACTTCGCCGACATCGCTCTGTACGTCGGTGGCGGAGTCCTTGTCCTGCTGCTGCTCTCCTTCGCGGCCGACATCTTCCGCGACCGCTCCGGCAAGGAGCAGGAGGCGCCCGCCGAGCCCGCCGCCTTCGACCCGATGGGGGGCGGCTTCCCCGTGCCACCACTGCCGGGACAGGAGTTGCCGCCGGTGCCGCGACGCCGCCCGCGCCGCGAGCGCGAGTTGATTGTCAGTGGCGGGTCGGATACTGCGAGTGACGGACCGATTGGCGGAACTCGTGACGGAAAGGAGGGGTCCGATGGCTGAGGAGCCGAAGGAGACCAAGCCCGGTTTCATGAACCCCGTCGCCGGCTTCGGCGTGACCTTCAAGGCCATGTTCAAGAAGCGGCTGACCGAGCAGTACCCGGAGCAGCAGAAGACCACCGCACCGCGGTTCCACGGCCGGCATCAGCTCAACCGCCACCCGGACGGCCTGGAGAAGTGCGTCGGTTGCGAGCTGTGCGCCTGGGCCTGTCCCGCGGACGCCATCTATGTGGAGGGCGCGGACAACACCGACGAGGAGCGCTACTCGCCGGGCGAGCGGTACGGCCGCGTCTACCAGATCAACTACGCCCGCTGCATCCTGTGCGGCCTGTGCATCGAGGCGTGCCCCACACGCGCGCTCACGATGACGAACGAGTTCGAGCTCGCCGACAGCAGCCGCGCCAACCTCATCTACACCAAGGAGCAGCTGCTCGCAGGTCTGGAAGAGGGCATGGTCGACTCGCCGCACTCGATCTTCCCCGGCATGGACGAGCAGGACTACTACCGGGGACTGGTGACGGAGGCCGCGCCCGGCACCGAGCGCCAGGTCGCCGCCTCCAAGGGGCAGAAGCCCGAAGAAGAGGGGGTGGAGGCATGAGCGCGCAGCTCGCCGCCGCAGCCACTCTTTCCGCCGGCACCTCCACCGGTGAGGCCTTCCAGTTCTGGGTCCTCGGCACGGTGGCCGTGATGGGCGCCCTGTGCACCGTCTTCATGAAGAAGGCCGTGCACAGCGCGCTCTGCCTCGCCGGAACCATGATCATTCTGGCGGTGTTCTACCTCGCCAACGGGGCCTACTTCCTGGGCATCGTCCAGATCGTCGTCTACACCGGCGCGATCATGATGCTGTTCCTCTTCGTCGTCATGCTTGTCGGTGTCACCGCGGCGGACTCCCTGAAGGAGACCATCAAGGGCCAGCGCTGGCTGGCCCTGGTGTGCGGCCTCGGCTTCGGCGTCCTGCTGTGCGCGGGCATCGGCAACGCCTCCCTCACGGAGTTCAACGGCCTGGCGAAGGCCAACGCGAACGGCAACGTGGAGGGCCTCGCCGCCCTCATCTTCACGAAGTACGTGTTCGCCTTCGAAATCACCGGCGCCCTGCTCATCACCGCCGCCGTCGGCGCCATGGTCCTCACGCACCGCGAGCGCACCGAGCGCGCCAAGACCCAGCGCGAGCTGTCCGAGCAGCGCGTACGGGAGGGCAAGCACCTGCCGCCGCTGCCGGCTCCGGGCGTCTATGCCCGGCACAACGCGGTGGACATCGCGGGCCTCCTCCCGGACGGCACCCCGTCCGAGCTCACTGTCAACAAGACGCTGCGCGAGCGCGGTCAGGTCCGTGACGTGTCGACCGATGCACTGAACGACCTGCGGGCCCTGGAACAGCGTGCCGAGGAGCGCCTGGAGCGCACCGAGGCCGAGCCGGTGCACCTCAAGAGGGCCGAGGAGGCGTCGAAGTGAATCCCGTCAACTATCTGTATCTCGCCGCCCTGTTGTTCACGATCGGCGCCACCGGCGTGCTGATCAGGCGGAACGCGATCGTGGTGTTCATGTGCGTCGAGCTCATGCTCAACGCCTGCAACCTCGCGTTCGTCACCTTCTCCCGCATGCACGGCAATCTCGACGGCCAGATCATCGCCTTCTTCACGATGGTCGTCGCCGCCGCGGAGGTCGTGGTCGGGCTCGCGATCATCGTGTCGCTGTTCCGTTCCCGCCACTCGGCCTCGGTCGACGACGCCAGCCTGATGAAGCTCTGAGGGGTCGCTGAATCGTGGACAACCTGATTGCGCTGCTCGTAGCGGCGCCTCTGCTCGGAGCGGCCGTACTGCTGTGCGGCGGACGGCGGCTCGATGCCGTCGGCCACTGGATCGGCACGGCACTCGCGGCCTCCTCCTTCGTCATCGGCGTGACCCTCTTCACCAACATGCTGGGCAAGGACGCCGAACACCGGGCCATCGGCCAGCACCTGTTCAGCTGGGTCCCGGTCGCCGGCTTCAAGGCCGACATCTCCTTCCAGCTCGACCAGCTGTCGATGACGTTCGTGCTGCTGATCACCGGCGTCGGCTCGCTCATCCACCTGTACTCGATCGGGTACATGGAGCACGACGAGCGCCGCCGCCGCTTCTTCGGCTATCTGAACCTGTTCCTCGCGGCGATGCTCCTGCTCGTCCTCGCCGACAACTACCTGTTGCTGTACGTCGGCTGGGAGGGCGTGGGCCTCGCCTCGTACCTGCTGATCGGCTTCTGGCAGCACAAGCCCAGCGCCGCCACCGCCGCGAAGAAGGCCTTCCTGGTCAACCGCGTCGGCGACATGGGCCTGTCGATCGCCATCATGCTGATGTTCACCACCTTCGGGACCTTCGCCTTCGGGCCGGTGCTGGAAGCCACCGGTGACACCTCCGAGGGCAAGCTCACCGCCATCGGCCTGATGCTGCTGCTCGCCGCCTGCGGCAAGTCCGCCCAGGTGCCGCTGCAGTCCTGGCTCGGCGACGCGATGGAGGGCCCGACCCCGGTCTCGGCCCTCATCCACGCCGCGACCATGGTCACCGCGGGTGTGTACCTGATCGTCCGCTCCGGAGCGATCTTCAACGCCGCGCCGGACGCCCAGCTGGCCGTCACCGTCGTCGGCGCGGTCACGCTGCTGTTCGGTGCGATCGTCGGTTGTGCGAAGGACGACATCAAGAAGGCGCTGGCCGGCTCGACGATGTCGCAGATCGGCTACATGGTGCTGGCCGCGGGCCTCGGCCCCATCGGCTACGTCTTCGCGATCATGCACCTGGTGACGCACGGCTTCTTCAAGGCCGGGCTCTTCCTCGGCGCCGGTTCGGTCATGCACGGCATGAACGACGAGGTCGACATGAGGAAGTACGGCGGCCTCAGGAAGTACATGCCGGTCACGTTCTGGACGTTCGGTCTCGGCTACCTCGCGATCATCGGTTTCCCGGGCCTGTCGGGCTTCTTCTCCAAGGACAAGATCATCGAGGCGGCCTTCGCCAAGGGCGGCACCGAGGGCTGGATCCTCGGCGGCACGGCCCTGCTGGGCGCGGCCATCACGGCGTACTACATGACGCGCGTGATGCTGATGACGTTCTTCGGAGAGGAGCGCTGGCGCAACGCGCCGACGCCGTCCCCGGCGGAGTCGAGCGTGGAGCCCGCCGCCGAGACACGCGGTGAACACACCGAGCCGCACCCGCACGAGTCGCCCAAGTCCATGACGATCCCGATGATCGTGCTGGCCTTCGGATCGGTCTTCGCGGGCGGTCTGTTCAGCATCGGAAACCCGTTCCTGCACTGGCTGGAGCCGGTCACCGGGCACGAAGAGGGCAACTCGCCCGTCAGCGCCCTGACGGTCACCCTCGCCACCATGGCGGTCCTCGTCGTCGGCGCCGGAATCGCGTACGCCCAGTACGGGCGCCGTCCCGTGCCGGTCGTCGCCCCGCGCGGATCGCTGCTCACCCGGGCCGCCCGACGCGACCTGCTCCAGGACGACTTCAACCACGTCGTGCTGGTGCGCGGCGGGGAGCACCTCACCCGCTCCCTGGTGTACGTCGACCACACCCTGGTCGACGGTGTCGTCAACGGCACGGCGGCCTCGATGGGCGGCCTCTCCGGACGGCTGCGCAAGCTGCAGAACGGCTACGCGCGCTCGTACGCGGTCTCGATGTTCGGCGGTGCGGCGGTCCTCATCGCTCTGACCCTGCTGATGAGGGCGGTCTGATACCGATGTCCTTTCCTCTGCTGACAGCGACGGCGGCGCTCCCGGCTCTCGGGGCGATCGCCACGGCCGCCGTGCCGGCCGCGCGGCGCGTCGCCGCCAAGTGGCTGGCGCTGCTCGTCTCGCTCGCCACTCTGGCGCTCGCCGCCGTGACCCTGGTGCGCTTCGACCCCGACGGGGATCGCTACCAGCTCACCGAATCGCATGCCTGGATCAAGGACTTCGGGGTGCGCTACGAGCTGGGCGTGGACGGCATCGGGGTGGCGCTCCTCGCGTTGACCGCGCTGCTCATCCCGTTCATCATCCTCGCGGGCTGGCACGACGCCGACCCGCACGAGACCGGCAACACGCGCTGGCGGCCCACTCAGGGCTTCTTCGCCCTGATCCTGGCCGTCGAGGCGATGGTGATCATCTCCTTCGAGGCCACCGACGTCTTCCTCTTCTACATCTTCTTCGAAGCCATGCTCATCCCGATGTACTTCCTCATCGGCGGCTTCGGCGACAAGGCCCACGAGCACGGTGACGAGGTGGCGGCGACGCAACGCTCGTACGCCGCCGTGAAGTTCCTCCTCTACAACCTGGTCGGCGGCCTCATCATGCTGGCCGCCGTAATCGGCCTCTACGTAGTGGCCGGGAACTTCTCGCTCCAGCAGATCGCCGAGGCCCGGGCCAACGGGTCGCTGCACATGGCGACGAGCACCGAGCGCTGGCTGTTCCTCGGGTTCTTCTTCGCCTTCGCGGTGAAGGCGCCCCTGTGGCCGCTCCACACCTGGCTGCCCAACGCCATGGGGGAAGCCACCACCCCGGTCGCGGTACTGATCACGGCGGTCGTCGACAAGGTCGGCACCTTCGCGATGCTCCGCTTCTGCCTCCAGCTCTTCCCGGAGGCGAGCAAGTGGGCGACGCCCGTCATCCTCGTCCTCGCCCTGATCAGCATCATCTACGGGGCGCTGCTCGCCGTCGGCCAGCGGGACATCAAGCGGCTGGTGGCGTACGCGTCGATCTCGCACTTCGGGTTCATCATCCTGGGCATCTTCGCGATGACCAGCCAGGGCCAGTCGGGCGCGACGCTCTACATGGTCAACCACGGGATCTCGACGGCCGCCCTGATGCTGGTGGCGGGCTTCCTGATCTCGCGGCGCGGCTCGCGTCTGATCGCCGACTACGGAGGCGTGCAGAAGGTCGCCCCGGTGCTCGCGGGCACGTTCCTGATCGGTGGTCTCGCCACCCTCTCGCTGCCGGGCCTCGCGCCCTTCGTGAGTGAGTTCCTGGTCCTGGTCGGCACGTTCACGCGCTACCCGGCGGTCGGGATCATCGCGACCTTCGGCATCGTCCTCGCCGCGCTCTACACACTCGTCCTCTACCAGCGGACGATGACGGGCCCGGTGAAGGCGGAGGTCGCCGAAATGCCCGACCTCAGGGTGCGGGAGCTGCTGGTCGTCGCCCCGCTGATCGCGCTGCTGATCTTCCTGGGTGTCTACCCGAAGCCGGTCACCGACATCGTCAACCCGGCGGTCAAGCAGACCATGTCAGACGTACACAAAAAGGACCCCAAGCCCGAGGTGGAGGCGGCCAAGTGAGCGCAACAGCCGTCCACAGCCTGTGGACAATGGCGGCAGATCCGATCGACAAGATCGACGCGCCGAAGATCGAATACGCACAATTGTCGCCCACCTTGATCGTCATCGGGGCGGCGGTCGTCGGGGTACTGGTCGAGGCGTTCGTGCCGCGCAAGTTCCGCTACTACGCCCAGGTGTTCGTGTCCGTCGTCGCGCTCGCGGCCGCCTTCGCAGCGGTCGTCGGGCTCGCGGCGGGTGGATACGGCACCACGAAGGCGCACATCGCGGCGATGGGCGCGATCGCGGTCGACGGACCGTCCCTGTTCCTGCAGGGCACGATCCTGCTCGTCGGCATCCTCGGCGTCTTCACCTTCGCCGAGCGCCGCCTCGACCCGGAGTCACACGGCAACCGCGTCGACTCCTTCGCCGCGCAGGCCGCCTCCGTGCCGGGCAGCGACAGCGAGAAAGCCGCGGTCAAGGCCGGGTTCACCACCACCGAGGTGTTCCCGCTGCTGCTCTTCGCGATCAGCGGCATGCTGGTCTTCCCGTCGGCCAACGACCTGCTGACGCTGTTCATCGCGCTGGAAGTGTTCTCCCTCCCGCTGTACCTGCTGTGCGCCGTGGCCCGCCGCAAGCGGCTCATGTCGCAGGAGGCCGCGGTCAAGTACTTCCTGCTCGGCGCCTTCGCCTCCGCGTTCACGCTCTTCGGTATCGCCCTGCTGTACGGCTACGCGGGCTCGGTGTCGTACGCGCGGATCGCGCAGGTCGTCGACGGCACCGTCCAGAACGTCGACCCGGCGCTCGCCGGCACCATGGGCAACGACGTGCTGCTGCTCATCGGCGCCGCCATGGTCGTCATGGGGCTGCTCTTCAAGGTCGGCGCGGTGCCGTTCCACATGTGGACCCCGGACGTGTACCAGGGAGCACCGACCCCGGTCACCGGTTTCATGGCCGCCGCGACCAAGGTGGCCGCCTTCGGCGCGCTGCTGCGTCTGCTGTACGTCGTCCTGCCGGGCCTGCGCTGGGACTGGCGGCCCGTCATGTGGGCCGTCGCGATCGTCACCATGCTGGGCGGTGCGATCGTCGCGATCACGCAGACCGACATCAAGCGGCTGCTGGCGTACTCGTCCATCGCGCACGCGGGCTTCATCCTTGCGGGTGTCATCGCGACGACCCCGGACGGAGTGTCCTCCGTCCTCTTCTACCTGGGCGCGTACTCGTTCGTCACGATCGGCGCCTTCGCCGTCGTCACGCTCGTCCGCGACGCGGGCGGCGAGGCGACCCACCTGTCCAAGTGGGCCGGCCTCGGACGCAGGTCTCCGCTGGTGGCGGCCGTGTTCGCGGTCTTCCTGCTCGCTTTCGCAGGCATTCCGCTGACCTCCGGCTTCGCCGGGAAGTTCGCCGTGTTCAAGGCGGCGGCGGAGGGCGGCGCGGGAGCGCTGGTGGTGGTCGGTGTGATCTCGTCGGCGATCGCGGCGTTCTTCTACATCCGCGTGATCGTGCTCATGTTCTTCAGCGAGCCCCGGCCGGAGGGCCCGACGGTCGCTGTGCCGTCGCCCCTGACCATGACCGCGATCGCGGTGGGAGTGGCGGTCACGCTGGTGCTCGGTGTGGCACCGCAGTACTTCCTGGATCTGGCGGGGCAGGCGGGCGTCTTCGTCCGCTGATCCGCCGCAACTTCACCGCACGCGGGCACCGGGCCCCGGTCTCCTCAGGGAGCCGGGCCCCGACGCATGCGCCCGTGGGGCAGCTCGCGGGTCAGGCAGCCGGGCAGGTCACTCTGGGATTCCACGAGTAGAACAGGCCGCGGGGGTTGGACTTGTAGATCCAGGCGTGGAGCGTGAAGTGGCCGGGCAACTCGTTCTTCTGGAACTTCTCGCCGAAAAGCTTCGGCGTGGCCTGGCCCGTGTCCGCGACCACCCACTCGACAGCGACGAGCCGACGCTTGCCGTCGCCCCGGTCCTCGTACAGGACGGCCGCCGGCTTGGCGGGGTCGAGCGAACCGATGTACTTCGGTTTGACGTAGTGGTAGCCCATGCCGCCCACCGGCGGGTTGGCGACGCAGTCGTTGGTGCGGGCGTACCCGGCGGCGACGGCGAACGGCTCGTACCCGTACGCGGAGGTCGCCTGATACGTCGTGGACAGATCGGTCCAGACCCGGGGATCGGGGTCGGTCGCCGCCTGGGCGGGAGCGGCGGTCAGGGCCAGCGACGCTGCCGCCGCCAGGGCGCAGACGGCCTTCAGGGGACGTGCGGGCATGCGGGGGGACTCCTTGGGATGAGGGGAAGGCACCCGGGAGGGCGCCCGTCCGGCGGCGGGCCTCCCCCGTCCCGCACGAGCAGCATTGCCGCAATGCCCGACGGTCGCCATCCGGGTGGCCCGACGGGCTGACAGCGGGCCGAACCGGCCGCGGCCGCCCGATCGGGCAGCCTGTGGATAACTCCGACGCTGTCAGCGCGGAGGCCTATGGTGGCTGTCGTGGGAGAAGCACGACGGACGGGGGACTGGCGATGGGTGGGACGGGTGTGATGACCGACGCGGGCGCGACGGAGACTCTGGGCGACAGCGAGGCACTGGCCACGCTCCACCGGGTCTTCGGGTACGACGCCTTCCGCGGCGAGCAGGAAGCGATCATCGAGCACGTGGTCGCGGGCGGCGACGCCGTCGTCCTCATGCCGACCGGCGGCGGCAAGTCGCTGTGCTACCAGATCCCGTCCCTGGTCAGACCCGGTACGGGAATCGTGGTCTCACCCCTCATCGCGCTCATGCAGGACCAGGTGGACGCGCTGCGGGCGCTGGGCGTGCGTGCAGGGTTCGTGAACTCCACGCAGGACTTCGACGAGCGGCGCACGGTGGAGGCGGAGTTCCTGGCGGGAGAGCTCGACCTGCTCTACCTGGCTCCGGAGCGGCTGCGCCTGGACACGACGCTCGACCTGTTGTCGCGCGCCAAGATCTCCCTTTTCGCCATCGACGAGGCGCACTGTGTGTCCCAGTGGGGCCACGACTTCCGCCCCGACTACCTGGCGCTCTCCCTGCTCGGCGAGCGCTGGCCGGACGTCCCGCGGATCGCGCTGACGGCCACGGCCACCCGCGCGACGCATCAGGAGATCACCCAGCGTCTGGGTATGCCGACGGCCCGCCACTTCGAGGCGAGTTTCGACCGCCCGAACATCCAGTACCGGATAGTCCCGAAGGCCGATCCGAAGAAGCAGCTTCTGTCCTTCCTGCGCGAGGAGCACGAGGGCGACGCGGGCATCGTGTACTGCCTCTCGCGTAATTCGGTGGAGAAGACCGCCGAGTTCCTCTCCCGCAACGGCATCGAGGCGGTGCCGTACCACGCGGGTCTGGACGCGGGCACGCGCGCCAGACACCAGTCGCGCTTCCTGCGCGAGGAGGGGCTGGTGGTCTGCGCGACCATCGCCTTCGGGATGGGCATCGACAAGCCGGACGTCCGGTTCGTCGCCCATCTCGATCTGCCGAAGTCGGTCGAGGGCTACTACCAGGAGACGGGCCGTGCGGGCCGCGACGGACTGCCGTCGACGGCATGGATGGCCTATGGACTGCAGGACGTGGTCCAGCAGCGGAAGCTGATCCAGGGCGGGGAGGGCGACGAGGCGTTCCGCCGCCGGGCGGCCGCTCACCTGGACTCGATGCTGGCGCTGTGCGAGACGGCCGAATGCCGCCGGGGCCAGCTTCTGGCCTACTTCGGCCAGGACCCGCGCACTCCGGCGTGCGGCAACTGCGACACGTGCCTCACGCCGCCCGAGACCTGGGACGGCACGGTGGCGGCGCAGAAGCTGCTGTCCACGGTGGTGCGACTGCAGCGCGAGCGGGGCCAGAAGTTCGGCGCGATCCAGATCGTCGACATCCTGCTGGGGCGCCGCACCGCCAAGGTGATCCAGTTCGACCACGATCAGCTGTCGGTGTTCGGTATCGGTGAGGAACTGGCCGAGTCCGACTGGCGGGGTGTCGTGCGGCAACTGCTGGCCCAGGGGCTGCTCGCGGTCGAGGGCGAGTACGGGACGCTGGTGCTGACCGAGGCCAGTGGGACGGTGCTGCGGCGCGAGCGCGAGGTACCGCTGCGCAAGGAGCCGCCCAAACCGCCCACAGCCCGTTCGTCGTCCTCCCGGGGTGAGCGCAAGTCCAAGGCGGCCGTGGCCGAGCTGCCTCAGGAACTGGTCCCCGCCTTCGAGGCCCTGCGCTCCTGGCGCGCCGAACAGGCCAAGGAACAGGGCGTCCCGGCGTACGTCATCTTCCACGACGCCACGCTGCGGGAGATCGCCACGGTGTGGCCGAAGTCGGTGACGGAGCTGGGCGGCATCAGCGGAGTGGGCGAGAAGAAGCTCGCCACGTACGGGGAGGGCGTGCTGGAGGTTCTGGGCTCCCTGGGCGGAACTCCCGCGACGCCGAGCCCCACGCACGACCCGGCGCCGGGCGGAGCGCCGGAACCGGGCCCGCACCCGGGCACGAGTCCGCACCCGGGCACGAGCCCGGGCACGAGCCCGGACCCGGACTGGCCCGAGATGGACATGGAGCCGGAGCCCGAGGACTGGATATAGCGGACTGGATGTAGGGAACCGGACCTCAGGGGGCCGGACAGCAGGGGCCGGCGGGGATGTACCGGCGCGACCCTCCCGCCGGTGGGCGGATGCCGACCCGGCGGGGGTCTCGCCGGTGTCCACCGGGTCAGGACGCCGGCGTGATCCTGCCCGTCACCTCGCCCAGGCCGGTTCGGGTGCCGTTCGGGCCGGGGGCCCAGGCCGTCAGGGTCACCTCGTCGCCGTCCTCCAGGAACGTGCGCTTGCCGGCGGGGAGTTCGAGAGGGGTCTCGCCGTTCCAGGTGAGTTCGAGCAGGGAGCCGCGTTCGTTCTCGGCGGGGCCGCTGACCGTGCCCGAGCCGTAGAGATCGCCGGTGCGCAGGGAGGCGCCGTTGGCCGTCATGTGGGTGAGCTGCTGGGCGGCCGTCCAGTACATGGTGGAGAACGGCGGCTCGGAGACGACATGGCCGTTGATGGCCACGGAGATGCGCAGGTCGTAGCCGGCGGGCTCCTCCGAGGCGTCGTCCAGGTAGGGGAGCAGGGGGTGGGTGCGCTGCGGGGGCGCGACCTGGGCGTCCTTCAGGGCGTCCAGCGGGGTGATCCACGCCGAGACGGAGGTGGCGAAGGACTTGCCGAGGAAGGGGCCGAGGGGGACGTACTCCCAGGCCTGGATGTCGCGGGCCGACCAGTCGTTGAGGAGGCAGAGGCCGAAGACGTGGTCCCGGAAGGCGGGGAGCGGGACGGATGTGCCCATGTCGGTGGGGGTGCCGACGACGAAGCCGACCTCCGCCTCGATGTCCAGCCGGACGGACGGGCCGAAGGAAGGGGCCGATTCCGTGGGAGCCTTGCGCTGGCCCGACGGACGTACCACCTCGGTTCCCGACACCACGACCGTGCCGGACCGGCCGTGGTAACCGATGGGCAGGTGCTTCCAGTTGGGGGTGAGGGAGTCGGGGGCGTCCGGGCGGAAGATCCGGCCGACGTTGCGGGCGTGGTTCTCCGAGGCATAGAAGTCGACGTAGTCCGCGACCTCGAAGGGGAGGTGCAGGGTCACCTCGGACAGGGGGTGCAGCAGGGGTGCGATGGCCTCCCGGTGGGAGGGGACCGTCACCCAGGCCGTGAGGGCGCGTCGGACGTCGGACCAGGCCGTGCGGCCCGCGGCGAGCAGCGGGTTCAGCGAGGGCCGCGCGAGCAGCGAGACATACGGGGAGCCGAGCGCGGCGGCGGCCGCGCCCGCGTCGAGGACGTGGTCGCCGAGCCGGACGCCGACGGTGCGCTCCGAGGAGCCGGTCCGGGAGAAGACGCCGTACGGAAGGTTGTGCGGACCGAAGGGATCGCCCTCGGGGACATCGAAGGGGGGCATCGGGTGCTGCCTCGCTTTCGTGCTCGCCATGTGTTCCATGCGTTCCGTGTGGTCGCGCCACACGTTACGTGGGAGTGACGGTGTTGCGGCAGGGCCCCCTGGGGGACCGCTGGTGGTGCCGGGCGCCCCTAAAGAGTTCGCAATGTCCGATTAGGTCTTGTCGGAGGCGTCAATTCCGGCTTAGCGTCCTTTGGGGGACACGGACGGGGTGGGTCCGGTCCGTAGGGGGGACACGTGGGGGGACCCGTGGCCAGGAGCGCCGGTGGCGTTCCGGTCGACGCAGACCGGGACGTGCCGGGTCTGATCGTGAAGTTCGGCGACTATCCACTGCATCACGGCGGGGTGGGCGCCATCCGGAGCCTGGGCCGTCTGGGCATACCGATGTATGCCATCACCGAGGACCGTTACACGCCGGCCGCGGTCTCACGCTATCTGCGGCGCGCCTTTGTCTGGCCGACGAGCGGGACGGAGGCGCCGGAGCGGCTCGTGGAGGGCCTGTTGAGGATCGGGCGCCGCATCGGACGCCCGGCGGTGCTCGTCCCGACGGACGAGGAGGCGGCCGTCCTGATCGCCGAGCATCAGGACGTGCTCGGCGACCGGTTCCTGTTCCCGAAGGTGGACGCGAAACTGCCGCGCCGCCTCGCCAGCAAGCAGGGTCTGCACGAACTGTGCGTGGAGCACGGCATACCCAGCCCGGCGGCGGCCTTTCCGCAGTCGTACGACGACATCGCGCGGTTCGCCGAGACGGCCGCGTTCCCGCTCGTCGCCAAGAACCGCGAGGCCTTCGTCCGCCGGAAACAGCCCGCGGTGAACGGGACGACGAGGATCGCGACGCGCGAGGGGCTGCTCACGCTCGCCCGCGACTGGGGCGAGCACCCGGGCGTGATCCTCCAGGAGTACCTGCCGAGGGAGGACGCCGAGGACTGGATCGTGCACGCGTACTTCGACGCGGACTCGACGCCGCTCGCGATGTTCACCGGCGTGAAGGTGCGCTCCTGGCCGCCGCACGCGGGAATGACGGCGAATGCATATGTAGTCGACAATCCGGAACTCGCGGATCTCGCCGCGCGTTTTATCAAGCAGATCGGCTTCAGCGGAATCATCGACCTCGACCTGCGCTTCGACCGGCGCGACGGGCAGTACAAGCTCCTTGACTTCAATCCGCGGATGGGCGCGCAGTTCCGGCTCTTCGAGAACGAGTCGGGGATCGACGTCGTCCGTGCCATGCACCTCGACCTGACCGGGCGTGCCGTTCCCGAGGGGGAACAGCGGGCCGGTCACCGTTATGTGGTGGAGAACATCGACCTGCCGGCCCTGCTCGCCTACCGGCGCAGCGGTTACACGACACCGCACGCGCCCGCTCGCGCGAGTGGTACGGAGCTGGCGTGGCTCGCGGGTGACGACCTGCGGCCGTTCTTCACCATGCTGGCGCGCTTCGTGCGGCCGGGCGCGAAGCACCTGTATCAGCTGTGGCGGACCAACCGCCGCGGCAGCACCACGACCAGTGCGACGACCGGCAAGGACGCCCGGTAGCGCCGGCAGGCGCGAGCAGCAGGGGCGAGAAGTGACGCACGACCACGAGTGGCGAAGTGGTGTCCTGGGGAGGGGACTTCGTGATTCATCCGGTAGCAGTCATCGGTGCCGGCCCGTTCGGCCTGTCCACCGCGGCCCATCTGCGGGCGCGCGGCATTCCGGTGCGCGTCTTCGGCGAGCCGATGGTCAGTTGGCGTGACCACATGCCCGAGGGGATGCTGCTGAAATCGACTCCGGTCGCATCCAACATCGACGCGCCGCAACGCGGCCACAACCTCGTCGACTACTGCGATGCTGCGGGGGTACCGCGGCTCGTCACGGACGAGGACATCATTCCCGTCGAGACGTTCATCGCGTACGGGCAGTGGTTCCAGCAGAAGCTCGTGCCCGAACTGGAGCGGGTGCGGGTCGTCTCCGTGGACCGCAAGGGCGGCCAGCGGGGCCAAAGCGGCGCAGGCTTCGAAATCAAGCTGGACTCGGGGGAGTTGTTCACGGCGCGGGCGGTCGTGGTGGCCACCGGGCTGTCCGGGCTCGCCCATCTGCCCGCCGAGCTCGGGGGCGCGGCGGCCGACGGGCCCACTCCGACGGGTCCGGTGTCCCACAGCTCGCAGCACCATGACCTGAGCCGGTTCTCGGGCAGGGAACTCGTGGTCGTCGGCGCGGGGCAGTCCGCGCTGGAGACGGCCGTCCTGGCCGCGGAGGCGGGCGCGCAGG
The DNA here is from genome assembly GCF_052543295.1 of Streptomyces sp. SAS_270. Classification (NCBI taxonomy): domain Bacteria; kingdom Bacillati; phylum Actinomycetota; class Actinomycetes; order Kitasatosporales; family Streptomycetaceae; genus Streptomyces; species Streptomyces sp. SAS_270. The sequence goes on along the minus strand of NZ_JBMNDS010000004.1, from coordinate 46,132 downwards.
TGAGGGTGGTCTCCCGGGGCCGGGGCCGGGTCGCCTTCGGTGCGCCCCCGTGGGAGCAGCCGAAGCTTCGCCCGGAGTCGCCGTTCGGCCGCGCCTGGTCGCTGTGGGCGCTGAGCTACTACCCGCAGCCGTACCGTCATCTGCCCGCGCAGGCCCGGCACTACCTGGTCCGCCGCGTGCTGGGCCCGCTCGGCGCGTGGTGGCTGCGTGACCGCTTCGAGGGCAAGGTCGGCGTCCGCGAGGTCGCGCGGATCGTTCGCGCCGAGGCCCAGGGCGCCCAGCCGGTGCTCACCCTGCGGACCCTCGGCGGCCGGGTGGAGGAGCTCGCCGCCGACCACGTCATAGCCGCGACGGGCTATCGCGTGGACATCGCGGCGATGGACTTCCTCGGACACGAACTGCGCACCGAGCTGACGGTGAGCAGGGGCACGCCGAGGCTCGGTGCGGGCTATCGGTCGTCCGTACCGGGGCTGTACTTCACGGGATTGCCCGCGGCGGCTTCGTACGGCCCGGTGATGCGGTTCGTGTGCGGTACGGAGTTCGCCTCGCCGCGGCTGGCGAAGCATCTGGCGGCAGCGCACGGCTGAGGCGGGCGACGGCTGCCGGCACCGACAGCCACCAACGATCGCCGTGGGTGCGGTCGGTGCCGACGGTACCCACGGCCACCACCAACGACCGTCGACGGCTCAGGAGCGCGGCGTCTCGTCGGTGAGTGTCCAGGCGGCCGAGTCCCTGCGGGGGGCGGGGCGGACGTCCCACCGGGCGAGGTCGCCGTCCGCGGTCGGGTCGCCGGAGGGGAAAAGGCCGCGGGCGTCGGGTCTGAAGTAGAGGCGGTGTGCCCAGAACTCGGGGAGTTCGTGGCCCAGCAGGTCCTGTCCCATGGGCTGGAGCTCCTCCGCGGCGTACCCCTCGTTGATCCGTGCGACGGCCTCCGCCCGGGAGATTCCGAAGCGCTCCACGAGGACGTCGGCCATCTCGCGGAAGTAGTCGAGCCACTCCTCGTCGAGGCGCAGCAGGAACTCCCCGGTCCGAGGGGCGTTCTCGTAGACCGCCGCGTGCTGCCAGGCCAGGAAGTCGGTGATCACCTCGGGTGGGTTGGCCGCCTCGGTGGCCGCGATCTCCCAGCCGGGGGCGTACATGTCGAAGACCACGACGGGAAGGGGGCGGCCGAAGATCCGCTCGATGTGGCCCTCGGCGTGCAGATGCCGGGCGAGGGCGATGCAGGCGCCGGAGAAGTGCAGGCCGAGGAGGTCGTCCTTGCCGTCGATCTCCTTCTGCTCGGCCTCGGGGAGGTCGTCGGGCAGCTCGAACTCGTCGTCGTATCCCTCGTACCAGAGCCCGAGTTGCCTCACCTCCTCGACGTAGAGACGGCTGCCCTCCGGGTCCTCGGGCACGTTGCCGAGCGTCTCGAAGCCCTCCAGGAGCCAGTAGGCGTAGTTCCAGCGGGCCTCGCCCGGGTCCTCCGGGTAACTCTCGCGCTCGTACTGGCTCTCGGTGTTGTAGCCGATGGCCACGTACGGGCGGCGGCAGTCGTCGTCGGTCCGCCAGATGCGGAAGGAGAGGACGTATGTCTCCGGCCTCAGCTCTTCGGGGAACCGCTTCAGGATTCCCACGGCGGCCTCGCGCAGATGCGCTTCGAAGAGGCTCATGTCTCCCTCCGTACCTTCTCGATCGAGTTGTTCCGATGATGCTGTCTTTGTGGGGCGGCCCGGGCGGAGCCGTCTCTCCGGGGCAACTCCCCGATGTGCCACAGGCGTTCGAGTCGGTGCCGCGTCATCATCCTGCCTCCTGGTGAAGCCGTACGGCAGCGGCCCGGTGGCGCGGAAAAGGACCGGGTACGACAAGCCGCGTGGCGCACGAGATACCGGACGTCGTCCGGTTCACGCCGGGCCGATGTGTCGTTCGATCCGTATTCTTCGGATCATGGCCGCTCCGACTGCATATTCACTCATCGCCACTGACCTGGACGGAACGCTGCTCCGCGGCGACGACACCCTCTCCGACCGGTCGTTGGCCGCGTTGGCGCGGGTGGCCGGGGCGGGGGCACAGCACTTGGTGGTGACGGGACGACCGGCGCCGAGAGTGCGACCGCTGCTGGAGGACCTCGGCACCACGGGCCTCGCGGTGTGCGGGCAGGGGGCGCAGCTCTACGACGCGGGAGCGGACCGCCTGCTCTGGTCGGTCACCCTGGACAGGGAGTTGGCGGAGACGGCGCTCGGCAAGATCGAGGCGGAGGTCGGCCTTCTCTACGCGGCGGTGGACCAGGACGGTGTGGACGGGCTGACGCTCATCGAGCCGGGGTATCTGATGCCGCACCCCACGCTCCCCGCGGTCCGCGTCGACCGGCGCGACGACCTCTGGACCGAACCCATCAGCAAGGTGCTGCTGCGCCATCCGACGCTGTCCGACGACGAGTTGGCGTCCGCGGCGCGCATGGTGGTCGGTTCGCTGGCGACGGTCACCATGTCGGGGCCCGGCACCGTCGAACTTCAGCCATGTGGCGTGACCAAGGCGACGGGACTCGCGCTGGCCGCCGCGCACCTGGGTCTGGCGCCCGCCGCCACGATCGCCTTCGGCGACATGCCCAATGACATCCCGATGTTCGACTGGGCCGCCCGCGGCATCGCGATGGCCAACGCCCACCCTGAACTCAAGGCCGTGGCCGACGAGGTGACGCTGTCGAACGAGGACGACGGGATCGCTGTGGTGCTGGAGCGGCTGTTCCCCTGACCGTTGATTCGTCCGGCAGTCCCCGGCGGTGATGTGCCGTGTGTCAGTCCCCGGCGGGCCGTACGGTCCAGTGGGCCGAGTCACGCGGCGGAGGCGGGCGGACCTCCCAGACGGAGAGGTCGGTGTCGGGGTCGTCGTCGGGGAGGCGGCCCCCGTTGGGCCTGAAGTAGAGGCCGTAGCCCCAGTATTCGGGGAGTTCGCGGCACATCGGGTCGGGATAGGGCGTGATGTGCCGTTGCGCGTAAGCCCTGTTGATCCTCGCCACGGCCTCGGCGCGCGGGATGCCGAAGCGGGTGACCATCTCGTGGGCCATCTCGCGGAAGTACGCGAGCATGCCCGCGTCGAGATCCATCAGGAACTCCCCGGTCCGCGCCGCCATGTCCTCCCGTTCCCCTCTGCCCTGCCCTGCCCTGCCCTGCCCTGCCCTGCCCTGCCCTGCTCTGCTCAGCGCGCCTCGGCCGCCTCCGCGTGGGCGGGCCGGCTACTCAGGGTTCCACGCCGTCAGTACGTCGTGAAGTCGTTCCCGGTGGCGGGCGATCCAGTGCTCCGGCAGGTCGACGGGGACATGCACGGTGACCATGGAGACCGTCTCGTCCTCCACGACGACCTCCGGACAGTCCCGCTCGCCCGTCAGCCGGATGAACACCGACGGCCCTCTGTCCACCGCCATCCACGCGATGTCCTCGCCGCTCTCCAGCCGGTCCAGGGCGCGTCCCCAGTCCTCAAGTCGCCGTCGCCACAAGGCGAGTGGGATGCGCCCGCTCACGAACGGGGTCTCCACGGCGATCTCGGCCGCGAGACCGACGCCGTCCTGCATCATCGGGTGCCGCCCGAGGACCGTGATCCTGACGGCGTTGCCCTCCTCGTCGGCGAGCAGCGCGAGATCCATCGGGCCGACGCGGGTCGCGACGGGCAGGTCGGCGTCGCAGAAGACGCAGACGAAGTGCGCGTCCCGAACGGAGTTCCACTCGCCGCAGGCCGGGCAGCGGCGGTGGACGAGAGGGTGGGTGAAGCCCGGTCCGTGGGCGATACCCGCACGGTGGAGGGCCGCGACGACGGCCGGCCAGGACTCGACCGGGTCGGGGCAGTAGCCGGTGGACTGGTTGCTCAGGTAGTCCGCCGTCCAGCCCTGCCGCAGAAGGGCGAAGCCCACCTCTCCGGCGGCACGCACCGCCTCGCCGTCCGCGCAGGCCACGTGCTCGGAACGGCGCGGCGCGAGCCGCAGGGTTCCGGAGCGGTCGACGACGAAGGTGAACGGCTCGGGGCGTTCGTCGTCGGGGCGGCCCGACAGGAAACGTTCGAGGTCCGCCGGGCTGCGGACGAGGGTTCCGGTCCCGTGCCGGACGCTCGCCGCGATCTCCGCCGGGCCCACGTATGCGTACGTGTGCATGCCAGAAGCTACCTCCCGGCAGGCTCACCCCGCGCGCTCATTCCGGGCCGCCTCACCTCGCGCGACACCCTGGAGCGCCTCACCCCGCCGTGCGCGGAATTCTCCTCTCCCATGTCCGGTGGAAGACCACCTCGTCCCCGTCCTTGCAGATCACCTCGTTGGAGGTGAGGAAGTTCTCGGCGTCGCAGGTGATGTCGGAGCGGGTCTCCACCCGTGTGTCCCAGCCCAGTTCGGGGCGGTGCAGGCGGATCGACCAGGACGAGTGGGTGCGGGCCGACAGCGGGTCGGACTCGTTGATCGTGTACGTCTCCGCGGCGTCCTCGGTGAACTCCAGGCCGTCGGGGTAGACGCGGGTGCCGCCGTAGCGGGGGTCCACCTCCAGGCGCCATTCGCCCTTGGCCACGTCGCGCACGACCAGGCGTTCGGGGCGGGGCTCGTCCAGGGTGGCCGGGAAGGCGACACCGAGCGGCTCGGACTGCTCCGCCTCGTCGAAGGTGATGCGCGACTCCTCGGAGGTCGACTCCCTTGCCCGTACGGGGAGTTCGAGCGCGCTGCCCGCCGGATCCAGAGTGAACCCCTCCTCCGATCCCGGCTGCGGCCAGATCCAGGGCCAGTACGCGGAGGAGACGGCGAGCCGGATGCGATGGCCCGGCGGGAACGCGTGTCCGATGCCGTTCAGTTCGAAGGTCACCTCCTCCGTGGTGCCCGGCGTCCACGGGATCGCCCGGTCGCGGCCGTGCCGGGCGGAGAAGTTGAGGACGCCGCGGGTGACGAGGGTCGACGCGCCGTCCGGCGACACGTCGCACACCCGCGCCACCACCTGGCCCCGGCCCCGGGGAGCGTAGGACGTCAGCCGCAGCCGTACCCGCGGCCGCCCCAGCACCCAGGTCTCCTCCGGCACCTCGAACTCGAAGCACACCGAGCGGGCGTCCTCCTCCCGCTGGTCCGGCGGCAGGTCCGCGTCGTTGCCGAAGGGGAAGAAACGGCCCGCGTCCAGGCCGGTGTGCTGCGGGGACCGCACCCGCACAGGGGCGCCGCGGAGTGCGTACGAGACCGGGGTCACCCGCGCGGAGGGCCAGGTGTCGTCGCCCACCCAGCGGCCGGGCAGCACGTCGTACACCGTCGCCGGAGGGTGCGAGTCGCTGACGTACGAGCGCAGCAACGGCTCCGCCATCACCCCCGTGTCGGTGCCGCGCAGCCAGTGGTCCCACCAGCGCAGCGTCTCCTGGAGGAAGCCGATCGCGGGGCCCGGCGGCAGGCCGCGGTCCGGGTACTGGTGCGACCAGGGGCCGATCAGGCCGCGCACGCGGTCCGGCGGGAGGTTCTCGACCAGGCGCAGCACGGTGTCGCGGTACGGGTCGTGCCAGCCGCCCACCGCCAGGACGGCGGCGCGGACGGCGCCGTAGTCCTCGCAGACACTGCCGTGGCGCCAGTACGCGTCCCTGGTCTGGTGTTCGAGCCAGGTGTGGAGGTACGGGTCCACCGCCTCCAGCCGTTTCAGCCACAGCTCACGCCACATCACCTCGCCGGCGTAGGCGGGGTCCGGCGGGCGGGCGACGAAGGCGAGCATGGTGGCCGCCCAGGCGTGCATGTCGACGGCGAGGACGGAACCTCCCATGTAGTGGACGTCGTTGTCATAGCGGTCGTCCGTGGAGCAGACCGTGACGACCGCCTTGAGCGGCTCGGGCGCGAGGGCCGCGAGCTGGAGGGAGTTGAAGCCGCCCCAGGAGATGCCGAACATGCCGACCCGGCCGTCGCACCAGGGCTGGGCCGCCAGCCAGTGGATCACCTCCACCCCGTCGGCCAGCTCGGTTGCGGAGTACTCGTCGGTGGGCAGCCCCTCCGAGTTGCCGTGCCCGCGGACGTCCACGCGCACGGAGGCGTAGCCGTGACCGGCGTACCAGGGATGGCGCTGCCAGTCGCGCGGAGCGGTCCAGTCCGTGAGGCGGTACGGCAGGTATTCGAGCAGCGCCGGGACGGGCTCGGTGGTCAGAGGGCGCCAGACGCGGGCGTACAGGCGCGTGCCGTCCGCGAGCGGGATGCGGACGTCCTCGTGCGCCGTCTCGTACGGGAAGGCCGTGCGGATCTTCATCGCGGAAACCTCGGATGCCTGAGTGGACTCGGTTGCCTCAGTGGACGGGGTGCATCGTGCGGCGCAGCCAGGGGGCGAGGGCGATCACGGCCAGGCCCGCGGCCACGGCGATCGCGCCGTTGACGCCGAAGTAGGCCGGCTTGGAGACCTGGTCGTAGAGCTTCACGGTCTGGGCCTGGATGCCGTTGGCGAGGGCCAGGGACAGGAACCAGAGGGACATGGTCTGGCTGGAGAAGGCGACGGGGGCGAGCTTGGTGGTGGCGGACATGCCCGAGGTCTCCAGCAGGATGTCGCCGAGGCCGAGCAGCAGGTAGGAGCCGACGATCCACCAGGCCGACATCAGATAGTCGTCGCTCGGCCGGCCGCTGGTCGGCAGGACCATCAGGAGGAAGGAGAGGCCGCCGAGGATCACGCCGATCGCGATCTTGTTGGAGGCGTGCGGCTGGCGGTGGCCCATCCGGACCCAGAGCGCGGCCACGAAGGGCGCGAGCCCCACCTCGAAGGCGCCCAGCGCGGACGCGTACCAGCTCGCCGGGAAGTCGAAGCCGAGGATCGTCGTCTCGGCGTTCGACGCGGCGAGCAGCATCATCGTCGAGTACGCCTGGAAGAGGATGAAGTTGAAGACCGTCGAGGCGAGGAAGAGGACCACGTACGGCCGCAGCCGGCCGCGTTCCTCGGGCGTCACCCGGTCGCTGCGGAACATGACCGCGAAGTAGACCACCGGGGCGATCACCGAGATCAGGGTGAGCAGGTCGACGAAGCGGCCCATGGTCAGCCAGCCGCCGGCCGCCAGGAGCACCGCGAGTACGGCCGCCGCGAGCAGCCCGAGGACGATGCGGCGCACGGCGCGGCGCATCGCGTCGGGGGCGAGCGCGAACTGCGCCGCGTGGGTGCGCCCGGCCAGGTGACGGCGGCCCGTGACGTACTGGACCAGTCCGAACGTCATGCCGATCGCGGCTGCCGAGAAACCCCAGTGCCAGCCCTTGTGGTCGCCGAGCCAGCCGGTGATCAGCGGGCCCGCGAAGGCGCCGATGTTGATGGCCATGTAGTAGAGCGCGAAACCGGCGTCGCGGCGGTCGTCGTCCGTGCGGTAGAGCTTGCCGACCATGGTGGCGACGTTGGGCTTGAGCAGGCCCGTTCCCGCGCTGATCAGGCCGAGGCCCGTCCAGGTCATGGCGGCCGTCGGCACGGCCATGGAGTAGTGGCCGCAGGCGATCAGGATGCCGCCCCACAGGACCGCGCGGTACGAGCCGAGCATCCGGTCGGCGAGCCAGCCACCGGCGACGGACACCAGGTAGACGAGCGTGCCGTACGCCGCCGACACCGACGCGGCCGTGCCCGCCGCCATGCCCATGCCGCCGTGGGCGACGGTGTCCGCGAAGAAGAGGACCAGGATCGCCTGCATCCCGAGGAACGAGAACCGCTCCCAGACCTCCAGACCGGAGAGTGTGAGCAGGCCCCGGGGCTGGCCGAAGAAGGCATGGTCGTCACCTGCCGGCGGAGGGCTCTCGGGCTCGGTTTCGACGGTGCTTCGGGACACGCGGGCCTGCTTTCGGCTGATCGGGCCTGCTTTCAGGTAAGTCCATAAATGTCAGGTCGTATCACCTGATGGGGAACATACCGTCCGTGATCGGATACCGCCCGGCCTGGAAGGGCGGGCGCTCGTGGTGATCGAAACGTGACCGGATACGCTGACTTGAGTGATGGCAGCGACACATCGACAAACCGTGTCATCGACCGAATGATCGACCGAGACCGAATGATCGACCGAGTTCGCCATGTGATCGTCAGCAGACAGGAGAACCTCTCGTGACCGTCGTCGGGCCGTTCGGGCTGAGCGTGCGGGACCAGGCTCTCGAAGCCGATGTCCAGGCCGGATTGGTGGCTGTCGAGGAGGGCCTGCTCGAAGTCACCAAGAGCGAGGTCCCCTTCATCACGGAAGCTGCGCAGCACCTCCTGCGGGCCGGCGGGAAACGGTTCCGGCCGCTGCTCGTGATGCTCGCCGCGCAGTTCGGCGACCCCTATGCGCCGGGTGTCGTGCCCTCGGCCGTGGTCGTGGAGCTGACCCATCTCGCCACGCTGTACCACGACGACGTGATGGACGAGGCGGACGCGCGGCGCGGGGTGCCCAGCGCCAACACCCGCTGGGGCAACTCGGTGGCCGTCCTCACCGGTGACTTCCTGTTCGCGCGCGCTTCGCACACCCTGGCCGACCTCGGCCCCGAGGCCGTACGCATCCAGGCCGAGGCGTTCGAGCGGCTGGTCACCGGGCAGATCCTGGAGACCGCGGGGCCGCGCGACGGGCGCGACCCGGTCGACCACTACCTCGACGTGCTCGGCGGCAAGACCGGTTCGCTGGTGGCCGTGGCCTGCCGGTTCGGCGCGATGATGTCGGGCGCCGACGAGACGGTCGTGGACGTGCTCACGCAGTACGGCGAGCGGCTCGGCGTCGCCTTCCAGCTCGCGGACGACGTGCTGGACATCGCCTCCGACTCGCATGAGTCGGGCAAGACGCCGGGGACCGACCTGCGCGAGGGCATCCCCACGATGCCGGTGCTGCGGCTGCGGGAGCGCGTGGAGCGGCTCGGGCTGGCCGAGGACATCGCGCTGTGCGAGCTGCTGGACTCCGACCTGACGGACGACGCCCGGCACGCCGAGGCGCTCTCCCGGCTCCGGGTCCACCCCGCGCTGGACCAGGCCCGGCTGGACGCCGTGCGGTACGCCGAGGAGGCGCGGGCCGCGCTGGCGCCGCTGGTCGAGTGCGATGCGAAGGCGTCGCTGGTGGAGCTGTGCGACGCGGTGGTGCACCGGGCGGGATAGCCCGCGCGGAGCCACCGTCGACGGCGTGACCCGGGTCACATGATTGGATTGAGTCCAGGCTCGGATTCATTCCGTACTCCTGCACAGAAGCCGGCGCAGGGGGCGTCGGCCGAGTACGGGGAGACAACAGAATCATGGGATCCGACGCCACGTTCAGTACGAGCAGTACGAGCAGTGCAAGCTCCACGAGCCCCACAGGCTCCACGCGTCGCAAGAGCCTGATCCTGGCCGCCGCAGCGGTCGTCGCCGCGGCCGGATTAGCCGCCGCCGTCAGCCCGGCGCTGGCTGACAGCGGCAGCAACGGCGCGGGGCACTCCGGGCACGGCGACCAGACCATCGCCGTACGCAGCGGGGTCCTCGGCGGCAGCGGAACCATCCTCGCCACCAGCCTCAACGGCGCGAGCGAGGTGCCCGTACAGGGCGGCCCCGCCGTCGGCGACAAGGACGGCGAGGCGCTGGAGTTCATCAAGGTCAAGGGGAACAAGGTGTCCGTCGCCGTGACCTGGCGCGGCACCGGCAGGCCCACCATGCTCCACATCCACCAGGGCGCCAAGGGCACCAACGGCGGCGTGAAGATCGACTTCAGCAAGCTGCTCGGCGGCAGCAAGCACCACAGCGTCACCGGCACCGTGAAGGTCGAGGACGCCGCCCTGCTCGACCAGTTGAAGAACGACCCCGGCGCCTTCTACGCCAATCTGCACACCGCCGAGTTCCCGGGCGGCGCCGTCCGCGGCCAGCTCCACAAGGTCACCGGCTCCTTCGACTTCCGGCACGCCCTGAACAACTTCCAGGCGTCGGTGGTCAAGGGCGAGCAGATCTACGAGTGCAAGGCCGTCGAGGGCGGCGGGTTCGCGTTCGCCCAACGCGACGTCAGCGCACGGCTCGGCGGCGGCATCGCGCACTCGTTCACCGCGCCCAACTCCGGTACGCCGCAGTGGGTCGCGCCGGACGGCAGCGCGGTCACCGGCGCGCTGATCTCCAAGACCCCGAACGGCGACAAGAACATCGCCGAGCTGGACCTCAAGGCCACGCAGTCCGGCCGGCACCACGGGCTGCTGGCCCACACGCAGGAGATCCTGCGCCTCAACACCGTGGGCGGCATCGCCCCGGCCGGGTCCTGCGCACCGGGCACGATCGTGGGCGTGCCGTACCAGGCGGACTACGTGTTCGTGCAGAAGTAACCGGCCCCCTTCGAAGGCGGCGCCTTCCTCGACCCCTACGGGTTGGGGGAGGCGCCGCCTCCTTGTGTCATACCGCAGCAGTACATGGAGTTGATCCCGGGGTCTGACGCTTCCCCTCGGCCGATTTGGTCAGATGGAAAGCACCACTCCTCACCGATTCGGGTGAGAATGGCGGCTCAGGGGTGGACGAGTGCAGGGACGGTAAGCCGCCGCCGACGACGGAGGTAAGGCACACATGGCACCGTACGAATCCGATCACGCGTTGACTGGCGAGGCGGAGGCCGAGGCCGAGGACGTGCGCGCAGGCCGGCGGAAGGCGGCGCGTTACGTCGTCCCCGTCGCGGTGGTGGGGGTGGCGGCGGCGACCATCGGGCTCGTCCCGGCCCTCGCCGACTCCGGCGACCCCGACCTGGCGAAGATCAGCGCACAGCAACTCGTCGAGAAGATCGCCAAGTCGGACGTACAGCAGCTGTCCGGCACCGTGAAGATCAGCACCGATCTGGGGCTGCCCGACTTCGGCGGCCTGGTGGGCGGTTTCGCCTCCGGCGCGGCCAGGGGCGACGGCGGCTCGTCTGCCGACCCGCAGTCCAAGCTGCTCGAACTGGCCTCCGGCACGCACACGCTGCGCGTCGCGGCCGACGGCCCGGACAAGGGCAAGGTCTCGCTCCTGGACAGCGCCGCCGAGTACAGCGTCATCCACAACGGCGACCAGGTGTGGGCCTACGACAGCAAGTCGAACGAGGTCTACCACGCGACGGCGCCGAAGTCCGACGACGCGAAGAAGGGCGACAGCCGGAAGACCCCCCACGGGGACGACGTTCCGGCCACGCCCAAGGAACTCGCCGACGAGGCACTGAAGTCGGTCGACGACACGACCTCCGTGACGGTCGACGGCACGGCGCACGTCGCCGGGCGCGACGCGTACCGGCTGGTCATCAAGCCGAAGCAGTCCGGCACCACGGTCGGCGCGATCACCATCGCGGTGGACGCGAAGACCGGTGTGCCGCTGAAGTTCACGCTGACCCCGGCGAGCGGCGGCGCGGCCGTCGTGGACGCGGGCTTCACCCAGGTCAGCTTCTCCAGGCCGGCCGCCTCCACGTTCGACTTCACGCCGCCCAAGGGCGCGAAGGTCACGGAGGAGGGTGACGCCAAGGCGGACCGGAAGGCCGACGGCAAGTCGCTCCCGAAGGGCGCCGAGGACTTCGGCAAGGGCCTCGGCAAGGGCGACACGGGCCTCGACGGCATGAACGTCATCGGCAAGGGCTGGAACTCCATCGCCTCCTTCGACACGGGCGGCGAGGGCGTCCCGTCGGGCTCGGAGGTCGGCGGTGACGTCGGCGGCTTCCTCGACTCGCTCGGCGACAAGGTCACCGGCAAGTTCGGCTCGGGCACGGTCTTCAAGACCCGCCTGATCAACGCCCTGATGACGGACGACGGCAAGGTCTACGTCGGCGCGGTCACCAAGGATGCGCTGGTGAAGGCGGCCGACGCCGCACAGTGATGCCCGTACGCACCTGACGAGTTGAGTCGAGATTGAGGGAGCCCATGGAGGAACGGTCCGCCGCGGAGCCCGACATGGTGGACACGGTGATCGCCACGCGCGCGCTCACCAAGCGCTACCGCGGCGGACAGCTCGCCGTCGACGGTCTGGACCTGACCGTCCCGGCGGGCAGCGTCTTCGGCTTCCTCGGTCCCAACGGCTCCGGCAAGACGACCACCATCCGCATGCTGATGGGCCTGATCGAACCGACCGCGGGCACGGCGCGGGTCCTGGGGCACCCGATGCCCCGCGCCTCCCGCACCGTGCTCCCGCACGTCGGCGCCCTCATCGAGGGACCGGCCCTCTACGGCTTCCTCTCCGGACGCGACAACCTGCTGCGCTACGACGCCGCCGACCCGACCGCCGACCCGCGCACCCGGCGTACGCGTGTGTCGGCCGCCCTCGACCGGGTCGGTCTGACGGCGGCGGCCGGAAAGAAGGCGAAGGCGTACTCGCTGGGCATGAAGCAGCGGCTCGGGCTCGCGGCCGCGCTGCTCCAGCCGCGCCGCCTCCTCGTCCTGGACGAGCCGACCAACGGCCTGGACCCGCAGGGCATGCGCGAGATCCGGTCCCTGATCCGGGAGTTGGCTTCCGAAGGCACGACCGTCTTCCTCTCCTCGCACCTCCTCGACGAGATCGAGCAGGTGTGCACCCACGCGGCGGTGATGGCACAGGGACGGCTGATCACCCAGGGCGCGGTGGCGGACCTCGCGGCGGGCGCGCGGAGCCGGCTCGTCGTGACGACCCCGGACGCGGGGGACGCGGCGCGGGTGCTGAAGGAGCAAGGGGTGGCGGACCTCGTGGTCACCGACATCGGGGTGACGGGCGAGCCCCCGGACCGCGACCGCGAACTCGGCGAGCTGAACGCCGCGTTGGTGACAGCGGGCGTCCGGGTCCGCGGCTTCGGGGTCGAACGGGCCTCGCTGGAGGACGCGTTCGTGGCGCTGACGGGGGAGGGGTTCGATGTCGCAGGCTGAAGTGACCGCGCCGGTCGCCAGGAAGGTCAGTCCGCTGTGGACGTTCGGCCTGCTGCGCAGCGAACTCGCCACCACCTTCCGGCGGTGGCGGACGCTCGCGCTCCTTGCCGTACTGGCGGCCGTGCCCGTCCTCGTCGGCGTTGCCATCAAGATAGAGACGAGCGACGGCTCGGCGGTCGGCGGCGGAGGCGGCGAGGGCCCGGCGTTCATCGCGCAGATCACCAACAACGGCCTGTTCCTGGTCTTCACGGCACTCGCCGCGACGCTCCCCTTCTTCCTGCCGATGGCGATCGGCGTCATCGCGGGCGACGCGATCGCGGGCGAGGCGAACGCGGGAACGCTGCGCTATCTGCTGGTGGCGCCCGCGGGCCGCACCCGCCTGCTCCTCACCAAGTACGCCACCACCATGGCGTTCTGCCTGGTCGCGACCCTGGTCGTGGCGGTCTCGGCCCTCGCGGTCGGCGCGCTGCTGTTCCCGCTGGGCGAGCTGACGACCATCTCCGGAACCCGGATCAGCTTCGGCGAAGGGCTGGGGCGGGCGCTGTTCATCGCGCTCGTCGTGGCCGCGTCACTGACCGGGGTGGCGGCGCTGGGCCTGTTCATCTCGACACTCACGAACAGCGGCATCGCGGCGATGGCCACCACGGTCGGGCTGCTCATCACGGTCCAGATCCTCGACCAGATCCCCCAACTCCACGCCCTTCAGCCGTACTTCTTCTCCCACTACTGGCTGTCCTTCGCCGACGTCATGCGCGACCCGGTGTACTGGGACGACCTGGTCCGCAACCTCGGCCTGCAGGGGCTGTACGTCGCGGTGTTCGGCTCGGCGGCGTGGGCGCGGTTCACGACGAAGGACGTCACGACGTAGGGGGTAGGCGCGTCACGCGGCTTCGTACGGGAACCGGGCGAGCGGCGGCTCCTGCGCGAAGAACGTCTTCGCGCGGGTCAGGGCCGCCTCGTCCTTCAGTACGTCGCCGGGCTTGCTGCCGTTGCCCAGCAGGACCCCGCCGAAGTGCATGCCCATGTACGCCGCCGAGTTGTTGAGCGTGCCGATCAGCGGCTCGGCGACCTCTTCCTCTTCGTGCGCGAGCGCGGTGACGCCCCAGAGGGTCCGCCCGGCCATGGTCTCCTTGAAGTCGACGCCCGGGGTGCGCAGCCAGCCCGACCAGTAGTCCAGGTAGCGCTTGGAGTGGGCGGACACCGAGTACCAGTACAGCGGCGACGCGATCACGATGTCCGTCGCGGCGAGCGTGGCGTCGAGCAGCAGCCCGACGTTCCCCTCGGTCGGCCGCACATGATCCGCGTCGTGCCGCAGATCCTCGAAGTCGGGCAACGCATGCTCGGCAAGACTCAGCCAACGCTGCCCCACATCCCCGGGCAGCTGCTCCGCCGCCCTACGGGCCAGCAACTCGGTGTTGCCGGCGGGGCGGCTGCTGCCGAGGAGGAAGAGGAAGCTACGGCTCATGGGGACCCCCGGGTGCGTGGCGTGCGACGACTACGTGCGCACACATTATATGCATGTGCATGCAGCCGTCCAGGGGGTCTGCCGCCTACGGCTCCGACTGCAGCTCGGCCCCGTCCCAACGCATCAGGTTCTGGAACAGCTCGGCCTGCTCGATCGCGTCGTCCAGTGCGTTGTGCGTATGAGGCCGCGAGGACAGCAGGTGGCGCGGCATCGAGCGTTTTGTCGATCCAATGATCGGCGAGGCGGCTTTGGCCGCGTACAGCGTCTTGAGATCCAGGCACCGGGAATGCCCAAAGGGTGATCCATTACTGGCGAATTGCATGAAATACCAGTACATCCACATCCAGTCGTAGCCCAGTGGATAGGCCACGAACACCGGAGCGGCGCCCAGCTCCCCGGAGACGGTGGCGAGCCAGTCGGCCGCGGCGTCCATGGCCTGGGCAGGCTCCTGACCCTCCCGGACCAGCCGACCGCGATCCAGTCCGCCGACCGCCAGCGCCTCCGGGTCGTAAGCCTCACTGATCGGCTTCAGCTCGGCATAGAACGTCCGCTCGGCCGGCTCCACCGCCTGGAACGTCACACCGTCGCGGACCCCCGCGACCGCCAGGCCGAAACTCGACATGGAGTACGGCCCGGGAACGGGACCGTCGGCCTCCACGTCGGCCGAAACGTAGAACTCTGCTTTTGCCATTGTTCTCTTCTCATTGGGAGGTCCGCTGGGGGAATTGTTGTCCTGGGGAGGGGCCTCACTCGACCTTGCGCAGGATGGCCTGCCAGTCCTCGGTGTCGATTCCGTCGATTCGATCCAGCCTCCAGGTATCGCCTAGTACGGGGAAGGTCTCTCCGACGTGGAGGTCGTAATCCCGCTCCTGGTCCGTGATCACGCAAAGGGTGAGGACGGGCGGCGCGCCTTCTGGAGTGTGGAGCTGGACGGTGATGAACCTGGCGTCCGCGACTCTTCCGGCCACTCCGTGACCGAGCATCAATACCTTGATCATTTTCCTCTCTCCGTCGTTGTGTAGAACTTCAGGAAGTTCTTCCTGAATTCATGAACCCTCAAGGGATCGGGGTGTCGATGATTGTGGGGGTTCCGGAGGTGTATGAAGCCCTTTTCGTCTACTGCGGTTACTTCGTACGCGTGAGAAGGGATGAGCCTGTTAGGGAGTTTTGGGATATCTTCCGGCTTTTTGATTGTGCCGACAATTATGGGGTGGCCGTCGGCGAGTTGCTCCCGGAATTCGCCGAGCAGCTGGCGATCCGGGCTCCGGCCCTGCGTGTCGTACTGGGTGGGGAAATCCTCGGTGTATGCGGTTTCGCCGGTCAGTTGGGTGAGCAGCTCCGCGCGCTCGTAGGAGCGACTCCCTCGGTCGAGACGGGCGTACCCGGTAGCTTTCTTGGAGCGGCTCTCGTCCCATGTCTGATCGGAACCGGCAATTGCCTTCTCCAGGATGGGAGTCCAAGCAGCTCTGCTGTCACCCGAAGTTCCATATGCCGGCTCGTTGGAAGCGCCGTCCATGACAGGCAGTTCGGGCGTTACGGTGAGGACCGTGAACTCCCCTGTCGACTCGTAGCGCCTTGTGTCGCCGTAGAGGGTGTACTTGGTTTGGTGGAGCCTGACTTCGTACGTGCCGTCCTCGACCTCCCGCACGCACTGGGTGATCATCTCCGGCCGATGCCCGGCCACTCCGCCCATGGTGGCAATGATTCCGCAGTCACCGAGAGAGCCCTGCGCTGTCTGTTCCCGTGTGGGCTGCCCCTCGAACAGTGGAACGCGCGTCCCGTCGGGGCGGTCGAGCGGTGTCCCGTAGCGAACCTGGGGGACGCCGGTCTCCGGCAACTCCTTTGCATTGAAGTCCGGCCGGTCGACCGTGGTGCGCGCCTCGGAGGGTTTGTCGACGGATTCTCTTCGCGGAGCCGTCGCGTCGCGTAACCGTTTCAAAATGGAACGTTCGAGTACGTCCTCATCGGATGTGGAGTCGGACGCTTCGGATGCCTCATAGGGGGCGGGGGCAGGCTCGGATGCCTCGGTGTCCGACGCCGGGTCAGGGGCATCCCCGGGCGCGGTGTTCTCATCCGGCGTCGGAGGCGGGGGCCCGGTGACTTCCCCGGGATCGGGCGCTCTTCCTGGGTCGGGCGCATCCTCGGCGTGGATGGATTCCGCCGGATCCGGCTCGGGTGGGGAATCGGCAAGCTCGGGGGCTTCGCTGGGTTCCAATGGTTCTGGTGTTTCGACGGGCTCCGGTGGTGTGGGGACCTCGGTGGCCTCCAGAGGCTCTGGCGCCTCGGCGACCTCCGGTGCCTCCGGCACGATGACGGGCTCCGTCGCATCCAGCGGCTCGACGGTTCCGAAGGCCTCCGGCACGTCGACGGGCCCCAGTGGTTCCGGGGCCTCGGTGGCGGGTCGAGCCTCCGACGGGACGGGCGCTTCCGTGGGATCCGTGGGCTCGGCGGTCTCCGTCGGCTGCGGGGCCCCCGCGTCCGCGCCGGCCTCCGTCGGATCCGGTGCGTCCCCCGTGTCCACGGCCACCGGAGCTTCGACCGGGATTGTCGGGTGTTCGGTCGGGCGGTCGCTCATGTGGGGGTTCCCGGGGGCGTGGGGGCGTGGGAGCGGTAGAGGCGGGCCCAGGGGAGGGTTTTGCGTTGCCAGGCGGTGCGGGCGATGTGGATGAAGACGCAGGCGTGGTAGTCCGCGACGGCGGCGGCACCCGTGTCGGTGTCCGCCGGAGGCAGCGGCACCGTGTCGGCGACCCCGGCGACCCAGTCCGTCGTCGACGCCCACCAATCGGCCTGGCCCGGCTTGGACTTGGGGTACTCGGCGACCCGCTTCTTCAGCTCGGCGGCGTGCTCCGGCCAGACCGCCGTACCGGCGCGGGAGCGGAACGCGCAGCGGTGCCGGCAGCCCTCGCAGTCCGCGAAGGGGGCGAGGGCCGAGTCGACGCGAGGATTCTCCGACGCGAACTCGCGGAAGCGGGCGGCCAGTTCGGTGTCGCCAGCCAGGGGGGCGCGCTGCACGCCCGCCTCCCGTGCCGCCTCGGCCCGTACGTCCGGCACCCGGATCAGCGCGGGCCGGTCGATCCGGTCGTGGTGGGCGAACGCCTGGAAGGGTTCGAGCGTGGCCGCGTACCGCTCCTGGTCCGGGGAGAAGCGCATGGTGCCGCCGATGAGTTCGCGGTCGGCGGCGGACGGGAGGCGGTGCATGACCTTGAGATTGGTGTTCTTGTACGCGTCCTCGACAAGCTTGCCGGGGACTTGCTCGACGATGACGATGCCCTCCCCGTACTTGCGGTTCTCGGCGAGGGTGTTGGCGAACGCCTGGGCGGCGCGGGCCTGCGCGTTGCCCTCCTTGGCGTCGCCGGACTGCGCGAGGGGCCGGCCGAGGAGCCGGTGTGCCTCCTCGATCACGGTGACGTGGGAGAGCGAGCCGCCGGCCCGGTTCGCCTTGTAGTGCTCGGTCATGGACTGCAGGAGCAGTGCCGTGACCAGTGACTGCTCCTTCTCGTTGTCGCCGACCGCCGCCAGCTCCACGACCACGGGGCGGCTCAGCAGCTCCTCGACCGGGTACGAGCGCGCCACGTCCAGCGTGCTGCCGCACGCGCCCTCGGCCAGCGACTCGGCGCGCAGCCGCGACGCGGCGACGATGTTGTCCCGTACCTCACCGGAGTAGTCGAGCTGCTCGCACTGCGTCTTCATCTCGGTGATGAAGTCCCGCAGGGTGGGCCAGTCGTGAGCCGGGCCGGCGATGTCCGTCGGGACGATGCCCTTGCGGGCGTACGTGGCGCGCAGGGCCCGGTTGTAGATGCCGGGAAGGGGGTCCCAGAGTCCGAAGGCGGCGTCGAAGCAGGCCATCAACCCGGCCGTATGGGTGCTGATCCGGACGCCGAACGGGACCTCGAAGGGGTTCAGGCGCAGCGGCGCCGTGCTCTCGTCGCCGACGGTGAGGACGACGAGGTCCTCGAAGCCGGGACGGGTTGCGAGCCAACGGTAGTCGTCCAGCGTGGAGTTGACCGGTTCGATGACGAGGAAGGGGACCCGGTGGTCGCGCCACAGCTGTTCGCAGAAGGCCAGCGTGGTGTTGGTCTTGCCGGAGCCGGTGGTGCCGACGAAGAGCGCGTGCCGGGTGAGTTCGCCCAGGCCGATGCCGAGCGGCCCCGCCGGGGTGTCGTGGACGAGCTGCCGGCCGAGGGTGACGGCGGGACCGTCGGCGCGGTAGGCGGTCTCGCCGGACATGCCCGGACGCCGTACCGGAAAGCCCGCCATGTGGCCGTTCACCGCGAGCGGCAGCCGGAACGCGGCACCCGCCTCCCGCGCGTCCACGAGGTCGGCGAGCAGACGCAGCGGAGGCGAGAGCGGTTCCGGTAGACGCCAGCAGTGGTCGCCGCCCCAGCGGGGCTGTTCGAGAGTCGTCAACCCTTGCCAGAGAGAAGGGAGTTCACCGGCCCCCGGCCGTACGACGCTGTGGGCCGGGCCCGTGAACGTCTCCGTCAGTACGCCGTCCTCGCGGGCCTGCTCCTGCGGGGACACGGTGGCCCCGACCAGCTCGGTCAGCGACTCGGGTACGGGTGCGGGCGAGGCCAGAGCGACACGGATCCGGAAGGCGCGGTCGGTGTAGCGGCGCGCGGCGTCCGCGTACACGCGCGAGGCGTCCACGGCGAACGCGTCGGGCGCGAGCTGCGTACCCGGCGACCACAGACCGTCCGGCAGCTGGCCCGCGGTGCCGAGCCGCCCGTACTGCGTGGCGACGCGATGCAGCAGCGGGCCCAGGTCGTCCGGTACGACGTACGGCTCAAGGCCGATGGTCAGCATGACCGGGTACGGGTGCGCGGCCAGCGCCTGCCACAGCGCGTCCCACGGCGCGGCGGACGCGGTGAACGGCTGCGGAGCCAGGTAGTAACTCACGCCCGCGTCCGGGCGGTTGGGCACGCCGGTGCGGTACCGCTTGCGGATCTCGGCCACGCCCGCGGCCGGCTCGGGCGCGAAGGGAGTGAGCAGCCGGGCCACCTCGGCCTCGTCCTCGACCGGAGAGGCGTGCACATGCCTCGGCAGCGCGGCCAGGCGCGCCCGCAGCGCGAACGCGGCGGCCTCGGCCTCGGCACGGGTGGAAGCCGACACCCGGCCGAGGAGCGCACAGGACAGGCTTCGCTCGGCCGGGTCGGTGAGATAGCGCAGCTCGACACGTTCCCCGTGCGTGACATCCCACTGCCCGGTCAGCCAGGCGGTCTCGGCCGCGACGGCCTTGACACGACGTTCGGCCTCCGGCAGGTCCGCGTACTCCTGGGTCTCGGTCAGGTCGGCGGCGGCATCGACACGTACGGCCGTCCAGGCCCAGACGGTCGTCCCGTCGGAGACCGTCAGCACACCGCCGGACGGACCCTCGACCGGCAACCCGGCGACCGGCGACCCCGCTGCGGTCAACTGCCGTTCCAGGGCTGGATGGTGGTCGTGTCCTGCGGGGGCACGGGCGGGCCCGGAGGCGGTGCCGGCAGCTGCGTGGGCAGGGAGTGGCCGGGAGGCACCGGCGGTGCGGGCGGCGCCGAGGTGCTCGCCTGCACCGGCGGCTCCTGGCCGAAGGTCGAGGCGAGCGGCACCTCGATGCCCTGTATCGCCGTCTCCACGCCCTCGCGTGCCGCGGAGTGCACCGCCTCACGCATGGCACGCGGCCGCTCGGTGCGCAGCATCTGCTGGAGGTTTCCGGCGCGGTTCAGCATCCCGCCGATGATGTCCTTCACGAAGTGCCCGATGACCACGGCGCCGGGGCGGCTGCGCCACATCGTCCAGCCGACGTACAGGCTCGTTCCGTATGCGAAGACCGTCACGTAGGCGACGTAGCGGCCGCTGGTGATGACCAGCCGGTTGTGGACGACCTCCGGTGTGATGTCGCTGCGGACGCGGGCCGGTACGGCCGAGACGGGTATCCGCCGGCGGGCCAGTGCGCCGTAGATCGCCGCGTACGAGGAGGTCGACGCGGCGGCCTTGTCCTCCAGGAGCGTCTTCCACTCCGAGACCGGTTCGTTGATGCGGGAGAAGAGGAAGACCACCCAGAAGACGACGAACGACAGGAGCAGCCCGGGACCGATGGCGTCGGGAAAGTTGCCTGTGAGGATCGCGGGGAGCAGGCCGAGGGCCATGAACACGAGCAACGACGCCACGAACCCCTGGAACCAGAGGGACTTGATGCTCTTGAAGTCCACCGACTCGTCGAAGCTCAGCTCGACGTCACGGTATTGGAGGGTCTGCGTGCGGTAGGCGGCGTTCGGCCCCACCGCTCCGGCTGCCGCCCAGGGGACAGCCCCTCCGGTGCCTGTCACGTCCATGGTCCCCGCCCCCCGTTCTCTCCCGCGCTCACGTGCCCCGTGGGCAAATTCCCTGTATGCAAAGGCGGTTGATCACACTAACCGAGTGCTCCTGCCCGGTCACCGGGCGGGTCCGCCGCCGGCCTGCGGCTGCGGTCGGGGAACGCGCGGCGGCTGCGCGGCCGGGCCGGTGGCGGAGGCCGCGGACGACCCCCCGGGCGCGCCTGAGCGACGTGTCGACTGGAGCCTGGCGGCTCCGGCGACGGGATTGGCGGCCGGCGCGGCACCACCCTCCGAAGCCGCGCCCGGGCTGCCCGAGGTTGCCCCCGCCGCGCCCGAAGACTTGACCGGCCCGCTCGCACCGCTCGGAACGGCAGCCGGGCTGGTTGCGCTGCTTGATCCTGCGGCGGGGCCGGTCGTACCGCCTGTGCCTGCGGCCGGCCTGTTCGTGCCGTCCGAAGCCGCGGCTGGACTGTTCGCGCCACCGGAGGCGGCGGCCGGGCCCTTGGCGTTGCCCGAGCCTGCGGCGGGGCCTTCCGGCGTCGGGCCGGGGGTGGTCCACGCCTTGCCGGTCGCGGGGGTGGCGGGTGCGGGTCCCGAAGACGCGGGTCCGGAGGGCGGGGACGCGGCGGGTGCGGGCGCCGAGGGCGTGGCCGGGTTGTTCGTGGAGCCCGCGCCGGTTGGTGCGGGCCCGGCGGGTGTTGTGGGCGCTGAGGTCGTGGCCGGGTTGTTGGCGTTGCCCGAGCCTGCCGCGGGGCCTTCCGGTGTCGGGCCGGCGGGGCTCGGAGCCTTGGCTGTCGCAGGGGCGGGTGCGGGGGTCGACGGTGCGGGCCCGGCGGGTGCGGGCGCCGAGGGCGCGGGCGGGTTGTTCGTGGAGCCCGAGCCTGCGGCCGGGCCCCCCGCGGTCGGGCCGGCCGGTGCCGGCCCCGAAGGTGCCGAAGCCGCGGGCCCCGCGGGCGCAGTCCCCGACGGCGCAGGTCCCGAAGCCGCAGGTCCCGAAGCCGCGGGCTCAGAAGGCGCAGGCGCCGAAGCCGCTGGTCCCGAAGCCGCAGTCGCCGACGGCGCAGGCCCCGCGGGCGCGGGTCCCGAAGCCGCAGGCTCGGAAGGCGCCGGCCCCGAAGCCGCAGTCGCCGACGGCGCAGGCCCCGCGGGCGCAGGTCCCGAAGCCGCAGGCTCAGAAGGCGTCGGCCCCGAAGCCGCAGGCCCCGAAGGACCCCGCGGCGCAGGCGGCCCGTCGCCCGGGGTCGGGCCGTCGCCCGGGCCGCCCTCGGCTGACCGGTGCTTGGCAAGGTGGGAGCCCTGGAGGGCGGTGGCCATGAAGCCGGCGGCTACGTTGCCGCTTTCTGCTGGGGCCGTTTTGGCGTCGAGGAGGGAGAGGCGGGCCATGTCGTCGCGGCTGAAGACGTTGCCCGGGAGCATGCGGGACGCGGCGCCCGTCACGTCGACCGTGTGCTTCTGGTCGCCGGCCTCGAAGTCGAGCCGGTAGCCCAGGTATTGGCGGTCCTTGTCGAAGAGGAGCTCCCCCTGGACCTGGCCGCCGTTCTCGCGGGCCCAGGTCTCGACGGACTCCAGGGTCTCCGGAAGCCGCGAGACCCGGCCGAGGCAGGCGACGTAGGCGTCGCCCTCGATGCCCAGCGGATTCCCCCCGCTGTCGAGGGCCGCAAGCCGCACCTGCCCGTCCGGACCGGGCACCGTGCCGACCTCGCCCAGGCGCCGGTCGGAGTAGGTCACCAACCGACCGTCACCGCCGTACTCGGCGTCGTGCGCACGGCGCAGCGCCGTGTACTGGGCGTCGTTGTGCAGCACGAACGGCGCGTCCTTGCCGACCATCAGAACCCGGGCGTCGGGATTGGCCTGCAGGATGATCTCGGCGTTGGCGATGGCGGCGCCGCCGACGCCCGCGATCAGCCACTCGTTCGCGGCCCCCGGGTTGTAGTCGCCGTCGCCCACCTCGTCACCCATGAGAACCCGGCCGGGAGCCGCGCTGCGCGCCTCGTCCCAGGCCGCGGTGGCTCGCAGGGTCTCGGTGGCCCCGGCCAGCCGCGGATCGGCGGCCGCCCCGAGCGCACCGGCGACGGCGGGCTCGGAGAGCGCGGCCAGCGTCGTCGCGGCGCGGCCCTCGCCCTCGGGCAGGGCGAGCAGCCGGTCCCGGGTGGCCAGCGCCTCGGGCGTGCCGGCGGCGCTCAGGTGCTCGGCGATGACCGCGGTCGCCTCGGGCACGGTCGGCACCTGACGGTTCGCGCCGGGGATGATCTCGGGAGGGATGCCGGTGGCGACGAGCGGGGAGCCCTGGACCTCGATCTTGACCGGCGGTGAGCCGTCGCCGGGGCTGATCTCGGCGATCAGGCGGCCTTCCGCACCGATCCCCAGCGAGGCCTTGCCATCCACCAGGGGACCGCGGGCGGCCGCCGTGTCCTCCCACATCTGGAGCGCGCCGAGCGGAACCCGTTCCTGCGGCTGGGCGACCTGATACGGGTCGCCCATCCCGCTCTCCCTGAGGTGCCGTACCTGGTCGGCCGACTGGACGATGGCCTCGATCGGGTCGACATGCCACCGCCCGCGCGCGTCCACCAGCGTGACGAAGGGGTCGCGCCCGGCGAGCGCGGCACCGCCGCCGATCATGATCTCGCGCTGCGGGTGGCGGCCCTCGGGCAGCATCGCCTGCTCGGCCCGGAGCTGGTCGAGGGTCTGTGTGCTGAGCGCGGTGCGCTGCTCCGCGGCGGTGGCGGCGGCCGCGGCCAGTTCCGGGCCGGGGACGGGCGTCCCGTCGGAGCGCAGCCCCGGCACGGGGAACGGCGGGTCCGCGGCGGGCGCAGCCGCCTGTGTCGTCTCGCGGGCGCGCACCTCGACCAGGGCCTGGGCGTCCGGCACGGCCAACCGTTCGGCGGGCACGGCGAGTTCGGCCATCGCGCGTCGCGCGTCCGGCGTGAGCAGCGGGAGCGCGGTGTCCCGCCGGATGTCGGCGGCGTACTGCTCGACGGTGTGGCCCTCCCCGCCGATCGGGCTCCTGGGCCGCAGGCCGGAGCTGTCGACCAGCGCGGAGAACTCCGTACGGGCTTCCTGGCGTTCACCGCCGGCGAGCGCCGTGTCGTTCATCCGGGTCGCCAGATAGTTGAACTCGCCCACCCTGCCGCGGTCCGCGTCGGACAGCCGCGTCCGGTCGGGCAGCGTGGCGCCGGAGGCGAGCAGGTTCTCCAGCGGGGCCGGACCGCCCACGGCGGCGCGGTCGCGTACGGCGAGCAGTTCGCTGATCTCCCGGCTCAGCACCCGGCCGACCTGCTCGGGCGGCAGCCGGTCGGAGAGCTGCACGACGTACCGGTCGGTCGTGGTGTTGGTGAAGGTCCGGGCCCGGTCCTGGTCGGGCAGCGCGGCCGTGTCCAGGCGGAGTTCGACACGCTTGCCCTCGGTGTCGCTCAGCGAGAAGAAGCGGCGGCCGTCCTCCTCGGTGACGCCGCCGCTGCGCAGCCGGTCTCCGTACAGTCGGCTCAGTACGACGGGCAGCGCGGCCTCGGCCTCGGCGAGCAGCCGCGTCTCGTCGTTGCTCAGGTTCACAGACGTCCCCCCGTTCGGCGTCCTGATGGCCGTAGGATCATGCCATGTTGATCGCACGTTCGATGCAGGAAGCGCATCTCTATATGGACCTCCACGCCTGCGTGTGCGGGGCGGAGTCGTTCGATCGGCAGCACCGGCTGGTGGACCGGGGCGGCGAACTGGTCTCGGTGTACGAGGGCGTGTGCGCGCAGTGCGGCAGGACCCGGTCCTTCGAGTTCGTGGTCCTGGACGCGGAGCCGGTGACGCCCCCTGCTTTCGGGGGCGCGGAGCCCTCGCGGATCATCGACCCGGGCGAGTTCCTGTGGGCCGGCGACCAGGTGTCGACCGACTCCGGGCTGCGGCTGCTGAACACACCGCTCGCCGAGCACCGTGAGGTCCGGCCGGCCACCGCGTACGCGATCGCGGCCTTCGAGGAGGTCGCCAAGTTCCTGCCCGAGGGCGCGGACCGCATCCCCGAGGACCGGTTCACCTCGGAGCGCGGCCGGGAGATGTACGCCAAGGACCCCTCGCGGTTCACGCGCCCGGAGATCGAGGACGCGCTGGAGCTCAAGCGGCGGATTCTCGCGGGCATCGACCGGTTCAGCCCGCCGCAGGGCTGAGCGCAGGGCGGACCGCCGGGTGCCGCCCGGGTCCGGCGGGCCCGCGGGCCCGGTGCGGTCAGGCTCCGTGGGGTGCCGCCCGGGTGCCGAGGTCCAGCAGCAGGGCCATGACGCCGACCAGGGTGGCACTGCTCACGATCTCCTTCCGGGTGATCACCGCGGGGAGGTCGGTCAGCGGGATCCACTCCAGCCGGTCCGACTCGTTCTGCTCGGTGGGCTCCCCGGCACGTACGCAGCCGTCCGCGCGGAACACGAAGTGCTGGGAGTCGGTGATTCCGCCCGCGGGCTGGGCGTAGACGAGTTCCCGCAGGGAGTCCGGGCGGGGCCGCCAGCCCGTCTCCTCCTCCAGCTCCCGGGCGGCGGCGCCGGCAGCGCTCTCGCCGTCCTCGACCAGCCCCATGGGCAGTTCCCACGCCCAGGTGTCGGTGACGAAGCGGTGGCGCCACATCATCAGGACCCGTCGGTTCTCGTCCACGGCCGCGGTGACGGCGAGGTCCCGCAGCCGTACGACGTGGTAGTCGCCGCGTGTGCCGTCGGGCCGTTCGACGTCGAGTGAGCGCAGTCGTACCCATGGGGTGTCGTGGAGCGTGTGCTCGCCGTGGACGGTCCACCGCATACCGGTACCGGCTCCGTTCGGTGTCGTCTTCGGTGTCGTCTTCGCTGTCGTGTCCGGTGTCGTGGCCGGTGTCGATTTCGGTGGCGCTGGGGTGGTCATCTCGCGGGCCCGCCGCCCCCGCCGGGTGCCTGCGCCGGACGTGGAACGCGCGGCGGCTGGGCGGAGGCGGCGTTGCCGTTGCCGGCGCCCGGGGTGGCGGTCGTGCCGGACCCGGAGCGGAGCCTGCCCGCTGCGGCGGTACGGATGACGGCGTCGTTCTGCCGGAAGGCCGGCGACGTCTCGACCGAGCCGGTGCGGGCGGTCTGCCCTGAACCGGTCTGCTGCCCTGAACCGGCCTGCTGTCCTGAACCGGTCTGCTGTCCCGAACCGGCCTGCTGCCCTGAGCCGGTCTGCTGTCCCGAACTGGCCTGCTGTCCCGAACCGGTCTGCTGCCCTGAACCGGTCTGCTGCCCCGAACCCGCCGTCTGTCCCGAACCCGTCTGCTGCCCTGGACCGCCCGTGGACGCACTCGTCGCCGCCGGTACGCCGAAGTTTCCGCGCTCGGAGGTGATCAACCCCGTCGCGAGCCCCTTCTCGACCAGTTTCTCCGCGTTCTCCCTGCCGATGGAGAAGCCGCGCCCCGAACCGCTCTCCGCGTAGATGCCCTTGATCAGGCCCTCGGGTGCCATGCGCCCGCCGTACCAGTCGCGGCCCGCGTCGAACTCGGCGCGTCCTTGCTGCCAGCGGTTCGCGTTCTGGGCCAGGCACTGCTCGACGGGCACCTCGACGGACAGCATGGCGCGCTGGGTGTAGCCGTCCTGGCGCAGGTCCTCCAGGAGCTTGCCGCTGCGCTCCACATCACGCAGAGCGGTGTCGTAGAGGAGGTTGTGTCCCTCGGACCTGGCCCACTGTTCGAAGACGCTCAGGAGGTACGCCGACTCCCGGTGGGTGAGCGAGGCCATCTCGGCCGGTGCGACGGCCCGCCCGTCCGACAACTCCTGGACGTGCGGGGGCACCTGAGGAGCACCGCCGTGCTCGAAGATGGCCACCTTGAACTCATCGGGGTCGAGGTGCACGTAGTCGCGTACGTCGACGCCGTGCACCTCGGCCAGTGCGCGCCCCAACTCGTCGTTCTGGCCCTGCCATTCGGCCAGCCCGCGCAGGGCGCCGCCCTTGCCCGCGCCGGGCGCGCCCGCGGTGAACAGGGCCGCGTGGCCGTCGCGGGGCAGCCCCTCGCAGCGGGACTTGAAGTCGTCGAGGATCGCGGCGTGCATGCGCTCGCGCTCGGGGGTCCAGACCACGCCTTCCCGGAACTGCCCGAAGGTGTCCCGGTCGCTGGGGCCGAGGTCGCCGCCGAGGGACATACGGGTCTGCAACTCCCGGTACTGCGCCCGGTATTCGGGGGAGAGGCCGGTCTCCGGTCCGTCGGTCGTCATGGACGGAGCCCCTTCCCGGCGATCCGGTCCGCCGCGGCGATGCGCTGCTGGATCTCCTCCACGTCCTGCCGCGTCAGCTGTCCGAGCAGGCGGGCGGCGGACACCACGAGCATCGTGTTGTCCTGGTGGATCGGTTCGGTGTCCCCGTCGTCGATCTTCTCCTCGGGCTCGAACGGCCAGGAAGCCACGGTGGCGATCATCCGCTCGCGCTCGATCATTCCGGCGGCGTAGATCCCGAGGTAGGCGCGGAGGGAGGGGGCGCTCGCGTTGCCGCTGGGCGGGACGCGCGGGGTATCCGTCATAAGAGGTGGTTCCTCGTCGTCAGAGGGAGGGGTGAAGGGGACGCGGGAAGGGGCGCGGAACGGCCGACGGTCACCGGAAGGCGGCCTCGTACGCGCCGGACTCGACGGGGGCCTCGACGCCTTGCCCGACGCCGTACGGCTCGACCGTCGGCGCCGCCTTCGTCCGGTGGCTGCCTGCCTTGCACCCCGCGAACGGCCCGCTGGGCGAACGGAGTTCGGAGAGCACGGGCCCGAGATGGTCGCGGTGCCAGACGGCGGGGCCGGCCGCGCCCGCCGCGGGGTCGGTGAGCTCCTGCCAGGCCAGCCACAGGCCGTGCAGCCGGGCGACCGCCTCCAGGTGCTCCCACCAGCGCGGGCACCAGGGCTGCTGGGAGGTGACCTCACGGCCGTAGACGGGCAGGAGCAGGTCCGACACCCACAGGGCCAGCCGGCCCATCTCCTCGGCGTACTCCTGGCCGTCGAGGTAGAGGATGAAGGGCGGCGCGGCAGCCGCCTCCTGCTGGGGCTCGGTGGTCATCGGATGATCCCTTCGGCGGCGCGTGCGGTGATGGCCTTGACCTCGGCCTGGGCCGCGGTCGCGATGCGGTCGGCGCCCGGATCGGCGTACCAGGGGCGGAGTTTGACCAGGGCGGGCTTGATGCCGGTGGCCAGCAGGAGGGCGGTGCCCTTGGGCAGGGCACGGATGCGGTCGGCGGGCAGGATGCGTTCGAGGCGGTACGACGTCGAACGGGAGCGCCCGTCCTTGCTCTTGGAGTAGCTGACCGTCGACACGTCGTGCTCACCGACGAGCCGCGAGACCTTCTCCACGAAGTCGGCGTCGTCCAGGCCGGCGCCGAGCAGCTTGATGGTGGCCGCGCCCCACAGCGCGTCCATGCCCGCCTCGCCCCACACCCGGGTGCCCTGCCGGTAACTCTGCAGCAGCGTCACGATGTTGATGCCGCGTGAGCCGAAGTGCGAGTACAGGTCGGGGAGATCGGAGATCCGGCAGACGTTCGCGGCCTCGTCGAGCACCGCGGTCATCGGCGGGTCGAGCCGTCCGCCCATCCGCTCGGCGGCGACAACTCCCGCCCGCAGTACGGAGTCCGCGGCCGCCGCGATGACGCCCGCCGCGGACCCGCCGCCGTCCTTGGAGAGCAGGTAGAGCGTGTCCCGGGACAGCACATGATGGGACGGCAGGAACTGCGGGAGATCGGGGTCCGGGGTGACCCAGGCCGCGATGCCCGGGTCGAGCAGACACGCCACGCACTGACGGGCGGTCTCGTAGATGCCGTCGCGGGTCTCCACGGCGCCCTGCACGGTGCCCTGGAGCTGGTCGGCCAGCGCCGCCATCCCGGCGTCGCGCAGCAGGTCGACCGGCGTACGGTCCGCGGGGTCGGCCAGCCAGGCCAGCACCTCGCCGACCTGCCGCTTGCCGCGGTTCGCGGCGTGGAACAGCGCGGTGAGCGTGTTCTGCGCCGCGGAGATCCAGAAGTCCCGCTTCGACGCGTCGTCATTGACCGCGCCGACGAAATGTCCCGCCAGACGGCGGGCGCCCTCGATGGTGGACGCGTCCGCGAGCATGTCCCACCACAGGGTGCGCGGCGTGTGCGCGATGCCCTGCGGGTCGAACGTCCAGATCCGGCCCACGCGTTCGCGCTCGGCGCGCGTCACGCTGTACACGTCCGCCTTGTTGGACGTCAGCAGGACGCTGCCGCGGGCGCGCAGCACGCGCGGGACGGCGATGGACGTGGACTTGCCGGCGCGCGGCGCCATCAGGTCCAGCTCCACGTCCTCGTAGCTGGAGCGCAGTTCGGGGCCGTTCGGGTCCAGGTTGCCCAGCAGGTTGCCGGTGTCGTCCGCCTCCAGCTTGCCCGACTTGGCGAGTGAGGGGCGGAGTTGGCGGGAGCGTTCCGCCGCGCCCTTGGGGAGCAGGCCGGCCAGCTCCTTCCTGCCCGCCAGGCCCGTGGGCCCCGCCACCCGGTGGCGTACCAGCATGATCAGGACGACCACGCCGGCCACCACGCCGCCGAACACGGTGGACATGCCCGCCGCGAGCGCGGTCATGGAAGCCGTGGGCCACACCTCGGCCGGGCCCTCCTTGACGAGGGTGGCGAGGGTGGAGAGGCCGAAGGGCGGCGGGTGCCATCCGGCGCCGCTGACGGCCGCGCCCAGCGTGCCGCCGAGCCAGGCGCCGAAGAAGAGGGTGCCGATGAGGAGGGCCGCGCCCGGCACGATCCAGGGGAGGAGGTCGTCGCCGGAGGTGCGTTGTGGCTTGCGTGTGGTCATCTCGGGTTCCCCGTGTGGTGGTTGCTGTGGTCGGACGGCCGGCTTCTCGCCCCCTCCGCCCCTGCCCGTCCCGTGTTCCGGGGGTCCGCCCCTCGCCCCCGTGTCGCGCTCGTCCTCAAACGCCGGACGGGCTGGATACGCTCAGCCCAGTCCCTTGGCCAGCGACGTCTTGCCCGCCTCCGACCACCGTGTGTTCGTGTTGTGCAGCGCCCGCTCGGTGTCCGTGATGGAGACCTTGATCGGGATACCGGGGCGCCCGCCCACCTTGATCAGGAAGCGGCCGCGCCCGGGCGGCTCCTCGTTGCCGCCGCTGGAGGCCCATCCCGGCGGCGACGACCACGACGAGACGAGGTCCATCTCGCGCTCGGACATACCGACGATCTCGCCGAGGTCCTTCATCTCCGAACGGGGAAGCCCGGCGCAGACGACCATCCCGGCGCGCTCGACGAAGCCGCGCGCCTTCGCCCGGTCGGCCTCGCTGCCCAGCGCCTCCGCGTCCTTCAGGGTGTGCGTGATCTTCGCGTCGCCGAGGCCGAGCGACCGGTTGAGCCGGGTCAGCGCGTCGATCCGCTCGACGATGCCGGAGGCGGCCCGCAGCGGGCGCCACAGCTCGTCGAGAACGGTGAAGAACCAGCGCTGCGGGGCGAGCCCGGCATCCGCGAGGGCGTGCGCGGCGGCCACCGTGCCGAGCCCGTCGGACCAGGCGGCGAGCATCGCGGCGGCGGTCAGCTGGGTGTCGGCCTCGCCGATGCGGGAGATGTCCACGCACACGGCGGGCGAGGCGGGGTCGATCCGGGTGGACGTCTCGGAGGCGAAGGTGTCGCCGAGCGGCCCGTCGAGGACGCCGAGCAGGGAGCGGTGCAGCGGGTCGACGGCCTCCTGGTAGCGGGCCTGGTTGCCGCGGTCCAGGGTCACCGCGCGCACCCTGTCCGGGCCCTCGTCCAGCACCTTCAGCAGGTCAGGCAGCAGCGGGGCGCGCCCCGGCTTCGTACGCTCCGCGAGGTGGTGCAGACAGGCGGAGAGCACCGACTGCTCGTGGTCGTCCATCGGCCGGCCGCGCACGATGGTGATGAGCGCGGCGACCATGTTGAGGACACGGCCGTGCGCCTCGGCGGCCAGGATCCGCCCCCGCTCGCCCCCGATCCGTACCGCGGCCTCGCCCATCGCCCCCGGGTCGAGGACGTTGATGCCGCCGACGCCGCGCCCGATGGAGATCACCTGGCCGCCCAACGCCCGTACGGTGTCGGCGTAGTCGGGCTTCAGGTCGCCGAGCACCAACGGGGTGATGCCCGTTGCGCACATGCCGATCAGCATCCGGTTGACGAGCGTCGACTTGCCGAGGCCCGGCATGCCGAGCATGAACAGGGACGGGTTGGAGATGTAACGGGCCCGCGTGAACCAGGAGATGGGGTCGCCGCACACGGTGGCACCGGTGTGCAGATGCTGCCCGAGCGGAACGCCGGTCATCGGCGCACCCGACCCGGCCGCGAACGGCCACAGCCCGCAGGCCTGCACGGTGGTCGCGCGCCACAGCGCGGGCGGGTCGACGTGCCCGACCTGGCCGCCACCGGGGCCGAACCAGCCGCGCGGGGGCGCCATTTGCGGACGTACGACGGACGACTGCTTGGTCACAGCGCCTCCCTGATCTGGTACGGAACGAGGGTGTGCTCCCACGGCAGCAGGCCGACGGGCAGCGTGCAGGTGAAGGCCGAGGCCTGCATCCGGTCGGCGGGGCGCATCAGGATGCGGGACGACGCCTGGAGGTTGCGCACGGTGATGCCCGCGTCCGACAACTGAGCCTCGTCGTCGACGGTGACCGTCACCATCATCGAGAACTCCACGAGCCCCGCGCCCGCCGCCTCCTCGGCCGCCGTCTGCTCGGCGGCCTGCATCTCCGAACTGGCCCGCGCCTGCACGAGACCGCGCTTGGAGCCCGCCATGAAGTGCGCGGAGCGCCGGTCCGACTCCACGATGCGCGCGGAGGTCGCCGGGTCGATCGGCCGGTAGACGAGCGAGACCCGCTTGCGCCGGGTGCCGGGCGCGGGCTCAAGAAGGCCGCGCAGAACACTCGACCTGACCGTCCCGCGCGGTGCCAGCGTCAGCATCCAGGTGCGCGAGACACCCGAGTCGTGCCGGTACGACGTCACGGTCTCGACCGCGGCCGCGGGGCCGGCGTCGGCCCACTCCAGGCCGGTGGTCGAGTGCTCGGCGCGGGCGCTGAGGACGGCCGGGGCGATCGCCGGGTCGAAGGCGACCCGCACGATCTCGGAGAGCCGGTCCGCCGCGAGCGGGTAGGCGGAGCCGCCGCCCGCCGCGACCAGGCCCGACAGCAGTCCCGGCAGCCGCATCGACAGATCGGTGATGATGTCGTCGACGCTCCGCTTGGGGCCGCCGGCCGGGCCGTACGTCAGGGCGATGTACGTGTGCATCTCCGAGGACGCCGACGGGTAGCGCTCGACGACCTCCTCCATCACGGCGCGGGCCGCGGCCGGGGCGGTGGGCGAGATCCGCGGCAGCACCTCGGAGGCCAGCCGGGTCCCGGTGTCGGGCGCCGTCTCGACGACGACCTGGGCGCCGCGCAGCCCCGGCTCGTGCGAGAGCCGCGCGAGCCAGTCGCCCCAGGACGCCACCCAGATGTCCACCTGCTGCGGGTCGACCAGCGAACCGCCGTCCGGCTCGCAGGCCAGTACCACGGTGTAGAGGCCGCGGCCCGGGTGGTGGAGCACGCCGAAGGAGCGGTTGTAGGCGTCCCGGCCCTCGTACATCTTCGTGCGCGCGAGCAGCCCGGGCGGCTGGTAGCGGCCGCCGGGGCGCTTGGACAGCGGCCCGGAGACGTAGGTGTGCGAGCCGTTCGCCTTGCGCCGCATCCAGCCGATGCGGACCGCGAGGACCTGGTAGACGTTGCGCCCGTCGACGGTGCGCAGCGCCAGCGGGGCGAGGAAGAGGCCGGTCGGGACCAGGACGATGATCGCCGCCGCCAGCGAGACCAGCGAGGCGAGCAGCGCCACCAGGAGTCCGCCGAAGGCGACGACGGTGCCGAGCAGACCCAGGGGGCCGAGGCCGGGACGGCGGGGCCTGCGCCAGTTCCCGTACGTGGGACGCGTCATGGCGTCGGTGGACATGGATTTCCTTCTTCCGGCTTCGGGCTTCAGGCGTGCGGGGCTGGTGGGGCCCGGGGTGGTGACCCCGGGCCCCGGGGGGCCTGTTGGGGCAGGCCTACTGGTTGTGGCCCTTCATCCCGTCGTTGTCGTCGAGGGAGTTGGTGACTTCGGAGGCGGCCGCGACCGTGGTCTGTACGGCGACCGCGGCTGCCTGTACGGCGAGCGCCGCGCCACCCGTGGCCGCGCCCGCTGCGGCGGTACCTCCTGCGGAGGCCGCGCCACCGGCGGCGCTGCCGCCACCGGCACCACCCGCGCCGCCGGCCGGAGCCCCGGCGCCCGCGGACGGCGAACCCTGCGGACCGCCGCCGCCTCCGCCCCCGCCTCCGCCGCCCCCACTGCTGTTCGCGGCGATGTTGACGGCACCACTGGCGACGTTGTTGACGGCGTTGAGCGTGACCGTGCCGCCGGACGTGCCGCCCAGTGCGGCAGTGGCCGGGACGATCAGCTTGAGCAGGGCGGGCAGCGCGAAGACCGAGAGGATCAGCATGCCCATGCCCGCGATGGTCTGGTTGAGGTTCCCGGCCTCGTTCGTCTGGCCCTTGGCACTGTTGGTCATCGCCGTCGCCGAGTAGATGATCAACGCGGCCGCCGGTTTGTAGAGGAGCCAGGCCGCGAGCCAGCCGATGTGCTTCTTCCACCAGCCCTCGCCCCACCCGGTCATGGAGGAGACGGCGGCCAGCGGCAGCGTGCCGACGAGCATGATCAGTACACCGATGCGGATGTACATCAGACAGATCTGCACGAAGGTCGACAGCATCACCAGCAGACCGAAGATGAGCACGAGCCCCGGTGAGTCCAGGACCATGACGCCGAGGATCTTGTCCGCCGTAGTGCCCAGTTCGGCCTTCTTGTAGACCTCCTGTGCGTACGCGTCCGACGCGTTGTTGAGCAGTTGGATGCCCGTCGTCGCCACCCCCGCGACGAGGATGACCTTCCACATCCCGTTGAAGGCCTGCCGCATGGTCTGGCCCTTGCGGTCGATGGCCATCCGTATCGCCGCGACCAGCAGGGAGGCCACGGCGACGTAGGCCACCAGCCAGCTCGTCTCGGCCTGGATGTCATTGACGGGATTGGTCGGATCGCCCGGACTGACTTGCAGCCAGACGCCGTTGAGCGCCTTGAGTACCTGCGACGCGGCCTCGCCGATCGCCTTGGCGAAGGTCTCCACGGCGCCGGCGGCCAGCGCCTCACCGGTTCCGCCGACGATCCAGTTGAAGCCGGCGCCTATGCAGTCGTAGGCCTTCCAGGTGCAGGACATCTCACGCCTCCCAGGTGACGAAGCCCTTGGTGCCCCCGACCTGGGCCATCCCGGCGTACACCGTGCCGTCCGCGTCGGGCGCGAGCTTCCAGTCGCCGTCCTGCCAACGCACGCTCACCGAGGCGGAGCCGTACGCGGCGTTGGGGCCGCGGAGCAGGAGCATGACGGTTGCCTCTTCCTTGTTGTAAGCGAGGACGGAGAAGCCGGCGTAGCCTCCGGCGTCGGCCTTGCCCGAGGTGGGCTTGTCGTCGTCCTGCGAGCGGCTGGCGATCAGCGCGTCCCGGCCCGCAGCCGGCACGACCTGACGGTCGACGACCGTGCGCCAGCCCGGGTAGCTCAGGTGGTCGGTGATGGAGTGGGCGGCGAGCACCGCGCCCATCGGTGTGTGCGCGAAGCAGGACCACACGGGCCCGTCGTACTTGAGCGGGCCGGAGGTCTTGGACACCGGCACCAGACCGGTGCCGTCCGCCTTCCAGTGGAAGTCCGCGGGGACCTTGGCCGGCTTGGCCTGGTCCTTGTCGTCGGTGCGGCAGCCGGCGGGCCGGGTGTCCGACCCGCCGCCGCTGCCCTTGTCGCCGCTGTGGTCGCCGTCGTCCTTCGTGGCGGTCGCCGTCGGGGTCGGGTCCGCCGCAGCGCCCGCCGGCTTGTCGTCGTGGGTGGCCATCGTGAAGACGGCGAGGACGAGCAGCACCAGCAGGAACCCGGCCGAGAGGATCCAGCCTCGCTGCTGCCAGAACGGCTGCTCCCACTCCCCGCTGCCCCCGCGGGACCGGCCGGAGTTCAGCATGCTTGCGCTCCCTTCGAATCAGTGGGTGTCGGACGGGGCTTCGGTCACGCGAAGACGAAGGTGACGACGGGGCCGGCGGTGGCGACCAGGACACAGCCGCCGAGGACCATGCCGAGGCGGCCCATGTGCTCCGAGCCCTCGCCGCGGCGCATGGAGATCGCCATCATGGCGCCGGTGATCAGGACACCCGCGACGCCCGCCGCGGTGCCGGCCCAGGCGAGGATGCCGAGGACGGTGTCGACCTTGCCGGTCAGTTCGGTCGGCGCGTCCTTCGTGGGGTTGGGGACCGTTCCGTCCGCCAGGTAGATGTGGGCCTTGGCCGCTATCGCGTTGAACATGACTACTCCCCGATGTGGTCGGCTGCCGCCGACGTAGTGCGTGCTGTGAGCGGTGGTTGCGAAGGGCGCCTCGTGTGAGGCGAGTTCCGGTGGAGGGCGGATGTTCCGCCCGGGTTCCCGGCTGCACAGTGAGCTTGGCGACTCCTGTGAGGTTGAGCCAAGCGATGTAGTGATCCAGCACCAGTCGGTGACGTGTCCGTGACAGACGGGAAGATCTCGTCACGTGAGCGGGGCGTCAGAGCCGGGGCATGACAACGAATCAGGTCCGGGCCCGAGGCTGAGTCGGAGCTGGGCCGGAGCTGGTTCGGTCTGAGTTCGAGGTGATTCGGCCTGGTTCGGGCCGAATTCGAGCTGGGTTCGGCCTGGTTCGGGCCGAGTTCAAGCTGATTTCGGGTGCTGACGCGGGTGCTGACGCGGGATCAGAGCCAGGGCATGACGGTGGAAACGATCGGTCCTGCCGTCGCGCCGATCACACAGGCGCCCATCACGATCAGGAACTGGCTCAGATGTTCCTCGCCGTCACCGGTCCGTACGGCGATCGCCATCCGGGTGCCCACGATCAGCAGTCCGGCCACACCCGCGGCCGTGACCATCCAGGCCATCCAGTTCAGCACCGTGTTGAGCGGTCCGGTCACGTTGGCGCCCGCGGCGAGGGTCGAGCCAAGAGGCGTGTCCAGTACGGCGTTGGCCAGTTGCAGTGTGCTCATCGGTTGCCCCTCCTTGCGGGCAGGGGGGCCGGGCCCCCGGTCAGTCGGGCCAACTGGGCGCACTCGCGCGGCGGTTCGGCGGCCAGGTCGCCGGTGCGCCACGCGGGCACCCACGGCACGCGGTAGACGTCGATCACCGAGGCGATCACCTTGATGCGCTGGGTGAGTTGCCGGGGCAGCCGGCCGGGCGCGTCCGCGACCAGCACGATGGCGTCGAGGTCGAGTCCGGGCGGCGCGTCGCCGCGCCGGAAGATGTCCAGGGTGTGTGACACGGCCTCCAGCCCCGCGGCGTGTGTCCGCCCGACGAGGAGGACCGATCCGGGCTCGCCCTGGTCCGGCCGGGGCCAGCTGCGGCCCGCGTCATGGCCGCCGAAGACGGCGGAGAGTGTCGAGGCGCCGGCGCCGCCGTGTGTGGCGACCCAGGCGAACTGCCTTGCTGTTACCAGGAGTTGACCGGGGTCGTCCGGCTGTGGCTCCGGTTCGCCGCCGGTCAGCGGCCCGCGTATCCAAATCTCGGGCCCGATCTCGGCCCCCTTCGCGCCCTGTTGCGCGATCCCCTGCGTTGCCTGCATCGCCAGTTCCCTTCGTCGTCGCCCACCGATCTTCACGTCGCCCGGACGGGTTCGGTAACGGGGCGTGAGTTCCTGGGACGAGCCTGTGACGTCGCAGTGACGCGGGGAGCGGGTGTGAGCCGAGAGACTCAACGTCGTACACACGACCGGATCTTGAGGCCGAGGGGAGCCGATGTCCAACGGGGGCGGAAGCATGGGCTGGGTGGTCGGCGGCTGCGTCGCCGCCGTGCTCATGCCGGTGATCATGATGGTCGCGGTGAGTGGCGGCGGTGAGGGCGCGGCCGCCGAGGGCCAGGGAAGCGGTGTCGGCGGCGGGCTCAAGGAGGGCGAGGTACCTGCGCAGTACGTGCCCTGGGTCCTGAAGGCGGGTGGCATGTGCGAGGTCATCAAGCCGGCCGTCATCGCGGCGCAGATCGAGGCGGAGTCGAACTGGGGACCCGACCGCGTGTCACCCGTCGGTGCCCAGGGGCTGTCGCAGTTCATGCCCGGCACCTGGACGACCTGGGGCCGCGATGACGACGGCAACGGCCGGGCGTCCCCGTTCGACCCCGGCGACGCGATCATGGCGCAGGGCCGCTACGACTGCGCCCTCGCCAAGCAGGTCCAGGGTTACAAGGACCGTGGCCAGGCGTCGGGCGAGACCCTTGACCTGGCGCTCGCGGCGTACAACGCCGGCCCGGGAGCGGTGCAGCAGTACCACGGCATGCCGCCGTACCAGGAGACCCAGGGCTACGTCGCCCGCATCAAGTCACTGATACCCAAGTACGAGTCGGTGGACGACGCACCGGGCAAGATTCCGGACGGGCAGCAGATGGCGATGCCGATTCCCGGCAACCCGCCCGTCACCTCTCCGTACGGCATGCGCATGCACCCGATCCTGCACGTCTACAAGCTGCACACCGGTATCGACTTCGGCGCCGCGGCCGGTACGCCGTTCAAGGCGGCCCGGGACGGTACGGTCACCTTCGCGGGCTGGTCCACCGGTTACGGAAACCGCGTGATCATCGACCATGGCACCATCAATGGCGACCACATCGAGACGACGTACAACCATATGTCCGCCCTCAGCGTGAGTGTGGGGCAGAAGGTCAAGGTCGGGCAGCAGGTCGGCGCGGTCGGCTCGACCGGATACTCGACCGGACCGCACGCGCACTTCGAGGTCATGCAGAACAGCAAGTACGTGGATCCGGCACCCTGGCTGGGGCTGAAATGACGGCCGACGGGCAGGCGGACGTGCGGGCCGCAGCGCGCACGGACACCAGGACCCGCAGGAGTGCGGGCACGAGAAGGAGGGAGGCGAGGATGCGTACGAGGACGATCGGCGCCGTGGCGGTGTCCCTGGCGGGGCTTGTCGCGTTGACCGGCTGTGGTCTGAAGGACCAGGGCGGATCGGTGGGTGCGGCGGGTTCGTCGCCCTCCGCCGCCCCCTCGGTGGCGCCGAAAGCGCCCCTGCCGTCGGGAAAGCCGCTGGGTGCGGACGCGCAGGTGCCGAGCCCGACGGGCGTCGAGGCCACGGATGCGACGGCGGTTTCGAAGGCGTGGACGGAGGTGGCGTACGGCTATGACACCAAGTACGACACCAGCCCGCACGACGCCGTGCTGCGCTCGGCGCGCTGGTTCACGGCGAAGAAGGCCGCGGACGAGCGTTCGTACCGCCCCGCGAGCGGGGCGGGCGACGCGTGGAACGTCTGGGCGGACCACAAGGCGTGGACGACGGTGTCGGTGACCTTCGACGACGACGGCGACGGACCCACCGACACCTCCTCCCTCGCCTACCGGGCCCTCTTCGTCAACGGCAAGGCCCACGGCCGCGACGGCTGGACGGGGACGGGTCCGCGCGCGAACGTCTTTCTGACACTGACACGCTCGGGCAAGGGCAAGCCGTGGCGGGTCAGCCAGGTGACGACGGTGGATGCGGCGGTGCCGCCGTCCGCCTCCCCGTCCGTGTCATCGTCGGAATCCGCCTCCTCCTCGTCGTCCTCTGCCGCTTCCTCGTCCTCTGCCTCTTCCTTCTCTGATCAACCCGTGTGAGGGAACCGATGTCTCGACTCAGCCGCGAACAGAAGCGGGAACTCAAGCGGGCACAGCGTCGTTCCGCGCCGGGTAACGCCTCCGAGGGGCAGGCGCCTCCCGGGGTGACGCCCATCGACGTCCACGTGCCCGCGTCCGGGGCCGCGCTGGTGGGCGGCATGCCGATCGTCGCCGCCCAGGGCGAGACCGCCCAGGACGCCGTCCTCAACTACCTCCACCGCCTCGCCCTCGCCACCGGCCACCCGGTCCTCGCGACGGTCCGCGACGAGTGCATCGGCTTCGTCGTCCCGCTCCACGTGGACGTGGACGGGTCGAGCCGGTACGCGGGGGAGCCGGTACGGGTGGGGCCGCCGGCGACCGCCGAACCGGCTCCGCCGACGCCGGACGTGCCGGCCATGACCGTTATGCCCGTCATGCCCGCCGCTCCCGTGGCCGCCGCACCCGCTGCCGAGGCACCTCAGGCACCTCAGGCGCCGCAGGTGCCCCAGGCATCACCGCCGGCGCCCCAGGCGCCTGCCCCGCCCGAGGCGCCGCCCGTTCCGGCCCGGGACAAGGCTACGCATGTGCTGCGGGCGGTGGAGGAGCCGACCGGGCCCACGCCGTCGACGTTCGTCCTACGGGCGGTGCCGGAACCGGAGCTGGAACCGAAGCCGCTGCCTGCGCCTGCGCCCGCGACGCCTGCTCCTGCAGCGTCCGCCGCTGTGTCCGCGGCTGCGGCTGAGCCTTCGGCACCCGCCACTGCTCCCGCCCCGGCGGCCCCCGCCTCCGCCAGTGCCGGAGCGGCGACGTTCGTGCTCCGCGCCGTGCCGGAGCCCGAGCGGGAGCCCGAACCCGAGCCGGAGTCGCAGTCGCCGCAGAAGGCCGTGTCCCCTCCCCAAGTGGCCGCTCCAGTAGGGGAGTTCGGCCCGGCGACGGGGTACGGTCCGGCCGTGGAGCCGACCGGCGGCCCGGCGCGGCCGGCCCCTCCCGTACCGATGACGCCGCTGGCGTGGGAGAAGAACGGGGCCCAGGAGGCCGCCGTACCGGAATCCACGCCGCGTCCGCCGGTCACGGAGCCGGTGCCCCCCACCCCGAGGCCCGCGGTCATCGACCCCGTGCCCACCCCGCTGCCGATGGTGGCCCCGGCGCCCGCCCCGAAGCCGGCACCCGCCGTGGCGGCCATGCCGGTGATGGAGCCCGAGCCGGAGCCGAAGCCTGCGCCTGTACGGGGCTTCGACGCGGTCGCGGAGGCCGTGCTGGCGCCGAGTCCGGAGGACGGGTCGGCGGCCGGAGCGGGTTCGCAGGACGTTCCGGGCTTCCTCGCGGAGCCGGTGGCGCAGATCAACGAGGCCGTGAAGATGGGACGGATCGAGGCGGCCGCGGAGATGGCCGAGCGGGCCGTCGCGGAGGCCTCGGCGTCCCTCGGCCAGGAGCACCCCGAGGTGCTGCGCCTGCGCGAACTGACCGCGTACATCGCCTACTTGGCCGGGGACGCGCTCCGGTCCTTCCACCTGTCGCTGGACCTCGCGCAGGTCCGCCGACGGCACCGGGACCCGCGCGCCGCGTACGGCAACGTGCAGAGCGCGGCGGCGGCCTGGCGTGCGGTGCGCGACCCGTACCAGGGACTGCACCTCGGCCGTGACCTCATCGGCGTGTGGAGCGAACTCGCGGCCGACAGCGGCCCCGCCGCCGACGACATCGAGCAGCTCGAATCGGCCCGCTCCCGTATGAACCGCCTCGCCGAGCGCGCCCGCGCCATCGTCGACAACCCCTACAACCAGAGCCCCCGCGCCCATGGCCAGTGACCGCAACGACCCGAGGCCGCTGCCCGTGCACGCGCTCCCTGCAGTTGACCCCACGGGCGCCCACGCAGGTGGCCGCCCGGGCGAGCGTTCAGCCGCGGCCCACCGACGCTCGCCCCGTCCCCGGGTCGAGGTGTCCGTCAACGAGCTGACCGGCACGATGAGTTGGCGCACGATTCAGCCGGGCGGCAGCCGGAGCGGTGCGCGGCGTGACCGTACGGCCGCGCCCCACTCCTCCGCGGCCGACCGCCGGGGAAAAGCCGCCGCTCTCCGCGCCGCCGGCCTGGACCCGGCTCGCGTCGCCTCCCGGGGTGCGGCCCCGATCCCGGCACACCCCGCCGCCGTACGGGCAGCGGTGGGCGTCTCCGTGGAGACGCTCACCCCCGGCCAACTCCAGCATCATCTGGCCCTGGTGGGCGCCCTGCGCTCCCGGGTCGCGGGCGACGCCGCCCGAGGCACCCGTATGCCGTCGACGGTCGCCGCCCGTCTGCGCTCGGAATCCACACCGGGACGGGTACAGGCGCTCACCGTGGAACGCGCGTCCGCGGTGAGGGAGTTGGGTGCGAGGAGCCAGGCCCCCGGCCCGCGCCGCTGAGGGGCCGCTCCCGTCACGTCACTGCACGCAGAACTCGTTGCCCTCGGGATCCGCCATCACGACCCACTCACCCCCGGGCTCCTTCACATGGCGCAGCACGCTCGCACCGAGCCCCTCCAGGCGCTCGACCTCGGACGCCCGCCGCTCGGCCCCGACGTGCAGGTCGGGGTGGAGCCGGTTCTTCCCGGACTTCGCCTCGGGCACCCGCTGAAACAGCAGCCGCCGTCCGAGCCCGGTCCCGCTCTCCTCCTCGTACGGGTCGTCCGGATGCCGTACGGCGGCCAGGTCACGCCACGCCTTGCGGCCGTGCGACTCGACGGTGAGCTCGGCCGGTACGGCGCCGACGCCGAGCAGGCGCTCGATCAGCGGGCTGTTGTCCTCGACCCGGTACCCGAGGGCGCCGGCCCAGAAATCGGCCTGGGCGTGCGGGTCGGCAGTGTCGATGACGAGCTTCCAGTGCAGGGGAGTGTGCGTCATGAACCACTTGTATGGGTTGCATGAGCGAGCGGGCAAGGGAATCGCCGGGATCGACCGTCATGCCGTACGACGGAAGCTCGACGGCTCGGCATCCACGGGGGCCGGCCCCCATGTCGTACGACGGAAGCCCTACGGCGTGGCGTCCACCGGGTCGGGGCCGGATGCCATGCTCTCGGCCTTCCGGGCCGCGCCGGCCGTGCCCGCCGTCGCGGTCGCGACGGTGGGCCTCGGGATGCTCGCCTCGGCCCTGAGCGTGCGCGCAGCGCGGCGCGCCGTCCGCAGCGCGTCCCACGTCAGCAGGGACAGCGCGAGCCAGACCAGTGCGAACCCGGCCCAGCGCTCGGGCGGCATGGCCTCGTGGAAGTAGAGGATCCCGATCAGGAACTGGAAGACGGGCGCCAGGTACTGGAGCAGCCCGAGGGTGGAGAGGGGCACCCGGATCGCGGCCGCGCCGAAGCAGACGAGGGGGAGCGCGGTCACCAGCCCGGTGGACGCGAGCAGCGCGGCGTGGCCCCCGCCCTGCGCGGCGAAGGTCGCCTCGCCCTTCGACCCCAGCCACAGCAGATAGGACAGCGCGGGCAGGAACTGGATCGCGGTCTCCGCGGCGAGGGACTCGATGCCGCCGAGGTTGACCTTCTTCTTCACCAGTCCGTACGTGGCGAAGGAGAAGGCGAGGCACAGGGAGATCCACGGGGGCTGCCCGTACCCGACGGTGAGCACGATGACCGCGGCGAAGCCGACGCCGACGGCCGCCCACTGCACGGGCCGCAGCCGTTCCTTCAGCAGCAGGACGCCCATGGCTATGGTGACCAGCGGATTGATGAAGTAGCCGAGCGAGGCCTCCACCACGTGTCCGGTGTTCACGGACCAGATGTAGACGCCCCAGTTGACGGTGATCACGGTCGCCGCCACGGTGATCAGCCCGAG
Organism: Streptomyces sp. SAS_270; assembly: GCF_052543295.1. Classification (NCBI taxonomy): domain Bacteria; kingdom Bacillati; phylum Actinomycetota; class Actinomycetes; order Kitasatosporales; family Streptomycetaceae; genus Streptomyces; species Streptomyces sp. SAS_270. The sequence goes on along the minus strand of NZ_JBMNDS010000004.1, from coordinate 4,264 downwards.
CTTGCGCGGCTGCCGCAGCAGCGGGCCGAGCCAGGCCCAGCGCCGCATCACCAGCAGTGCGACGCCGACGACGCCGAGGGACCACACCATCCGGTGGGCGAGGATCTCGACGGCTCCGGCGGGCTTGAGCAGCGGCCAGAAGAGGGGGACGAGCCCCCACATGCCGTACGCGGCGAAACCGTTCAGCAGCCCGATGCGCTGCTCACTCCTGGAGCCCTGCTCGCTCTTCGACTCCACGGCCACCGGCTCCTCCTTCGCGCGCGGCTGCTCCCGTGCAGCCTCCACGAAGGTAACGCCGAGCACCCCCGCCTGTCATGTCCGTATCGCCATACGGTCATGACAGGCGGGGGTGGCGTGAGGGAGGCCGGTTTCTGGGGCTCAGCCCTGGCTCAGTCCTGGCTCAGCCCTTGAGGGCGGCGGCGAGGGAGTCGGCGATCGGCGTGGTCGGGCGGCCGATGAGACGGGACAGGTCGCCGCTGGTGACCACCAGTTCGCCCTTCTCGACGGACGCGTCCACGCCGGCCAGGACCTGGGCGAAGGGCTCGGGCAGGCCGGCGCCGACGAGGATGCCGACGAGGGTCTTGGTGTCGACGGGGTTGTTGGCGATCTCCTTGCCGGCCTGCTTGCCCACCTGGGCCGCGTACTCCGCGAAGGACCACGCCTCGTCGCCGCCCAGCTCGTACGTCTTGTTCTCGTGGCCCTCGCCCGTCAGTACGGCCACGGCGGCGGCCGCGTAGTCGGCACGGGCGGCGGAGGAGACTCGGCCTTCGCCGGCGGCGTGGGTGACGGCGTTGTACTCCAGTACGGGGGCGAGCTGCTCGGTGTAGTTCTCGTGGTACCAGCCGTTACGCAGCAGCGTGTAGGGCAGGCCGGAGGCCAGGAGGGCCTGCTCGGTGCCGCGGTGGTCGTCGGCGAGGGCGGCCGTCAGGCTGCCGGGGGCGCTGGTGTAGGCGAGCAGCGCGACGCCGGCCGCCTTGGCGGCGTCCAGTACGACCTTGTGCTGGGCGACGCGGTCCTTGCCGACCTCGCTGCCCGAGATGAGCAGCACCTTGTCACCGGCGGAGAGGACGTCGGCGAAGGTCTCGGGCGCGTCGTAGTCGGCGACGGCGATCCGCACGCCGCGGGCGGCGAAGGCGGCGCCCTTCTCCTCGCTGCGGACCACGGCCGTGATCTGGTCGGCCGGAACCTTCTCCAGCAGGCCCTCGATGACGAACTTGCCCAGGTTTCCGGTGGCTCCGGTGACGACGATGCTCATGATTTCGCAGCTCCTTGTGGGGTGGGTCTGGCACTAACCCTAAGGGCAGCGCTAACTTCTGGAAAGTACCCACTTTGAAGTAAGGTACTGGCATGGCCGTAAGTGAGACAGCAAGCAAGGGTTCCGTCACCGGCAAGTGGAACGTCGAGGGCGAGACGATGTGCCCGCACCGCCTGGTCCTCGAACACGTCACCAGCCGCTGGGGCGTCCTCGTCCTGATCGAGCTCCTGGACCACCCGTACCGCTTCAGCGAGCTGCGCCGGGCGATCGGCCGCGTCAGCGAGAAGATGCTCGCCCAGACCCTCCAGACCCTGGAACGCGACGGCCTCGTCCACCGCGACGCCAAACCGGTCATCCCCCCACGCGTCGACTACTCCCTCACCGACCTGGGCCGCGAGGCCGCCGAGCAGGTGCGCGCGCTGGCCGAGTGGACCGAGCGACGCATGGGAAACGTGACCGAGGCGAGGGAGACATACGACGCGGGCCGCGCGGCCGACTGAACGAATGCGGGCGGCACTGCGGGGGCGCACATAGAGCGGGCGTCGGCATGGAGGGCTTCGCCACCCGTGGTCTCGTCTCCCGCCGCACACGAAGGGCCTGGGTGCACTCAACGCACCCAGGCCCTGTCGCTGTCAGTTCCCCCTCAGCCCACGACCGTCCAGGTGTCGCCCCCCGCGAGCAGCGCGGCCAGGTCGCCCTTTCCGTTCTGTTCGATGGCGGTGTCGAGTTGGTCGGCCATCTGGGTGTCGTAGACGGGGCGTTGGGCGGAGCGGAAGACGCCGATGGGGGTGTGGTGGAGGGTGTCGGGGTCGGCGAGGCGGGAGAGGGCGAACGCGGTGGTCGGGGACGCGGTGTGGGCGTCGTGGACCAGGATCTGCGACCGGTTCTCCTCGGTCACCGTGACGACCTTGAGGTCCCCGGTGCCCGGATCGCGTACGACACCGCGCGCGCCGTCCGTGCCGAAGCGGATGGGCTGCCCGTGTTCGAGGCGGATGACCGCTTCCTCGGCCTGCTGCCTGTCCTTGAGGACCTCGAAGGCGCCGTCGTTGAAGATGTTGCAGTTCTGGTAGATCTCCACCAGGGCGGTGCCGGGGTGGGCGGCGGCCTGGCGCAGGACCTCGGTGAGGTGCTTGCGGTCGGAGTCGACCGTCCGGGCCACGAACGACGCCTCCGCGCCGATCGCGAGGGAGACCGGGTTGAAAGGCGCGTCCAGCGAGCCCATCGGCGTCGACTTGGTGATCTTGCCGACCTCGGAGGTCGGGCTGTACTGGCCCTTGGTCAGGCCGTAGATGCGGTTGTTGAAGAGCAGGATCTTCAGGTTCACGTTGCGGCGCAGCGCGTGGATGAGGTGGTTGCCGCCGATGGACAGCGCGTCGCCGTCGCCGGTGACCACCCAGACGCTCAAGTCCCGGCGGGAGGAGGCCAGTCCGGTGGCGATGGCGGGGGCGCGGCCGTGGATGGAGTGCATGCCGTAGGTGTTCATGTAGTACGGGAAGCGGGAGGAGCAGCCGATCCCGGAGACGAAGACGACGTTCTCCTTGGCCAGGCCGAGTTCGGGCATGAAGCCCTGCACGGCGGCGAGGATCGCGTAGTCACCGCAGCCCGGGCACCAGCGCACCTCCTGGTCGGACTTGAAGTCCTTCATGGACTGCCGGCCCTCGGCCTTCGGCACTAGAGAAAGCGCCTCGATCGTGCCCGCGCCTTCCGTGGACGTCTCAGCCATCGATGGCCTCCTTGAGAGCCGTGGCGAGCTGCTCGGCCTTGAACGGCATTCCGTTGACCTGGTTGTACGAGTGCGCGTCCACCAGGTATTTGGCCCGGATGAGGGTGGCGAGCTGGCCGAGGTTCATCTCGGGGATCACCACTCTGTCGTAACGCTTCAGCACCGTCCCGAGATTCCGCGGGAAGGGGTTGAGGTGGCGCAGGTGGGCCTGCGCGACGGCCTCCCCGGCCGCGCGCAGCCGCCGTACCGCCGCGGTGATGGGTCCGTAGGTGGATCCCCAGCCCAAAACCAGCGTGTGGGCGTGGTGGGGGTCGTCGACTTCCAGGTCGGGGACGTCGATGCCGTCGATCTTGGCCTGCCGGGTGCGGACCATGAAGTCGTGGTTGGCGGGATCGTAGGAGATGTTGCCGGTGCCGTCCTGCTTCTCGATGCCGCCGATGCGGTGTTCCAGGCCGGGTGTGCCGGGGATCGCCCACGGGCGGGCCAGGGTCTGCGGGTCGCGTTTGTAGGGCCAGAAGACGTCCGTGCCGTCCTCCAGCGTGTGGTTGGGTCCCTGGGCGAACTGCACCCGCAGGTCCGGGAGTTCATCGATCTCCGGGATGCGCCACGGCTCGGATCCGTTGGCGAGATAGCCGTCCGAGAGCAGGAAGACCGGGGTGCGGTAGGCCAGCGCGATCCGCGCCGCCTCCAAAGCGGCGGTGAAACAGTCCGCGGGGGTACGCGGCGCGATCACCGGCACCGGCGCCTCACCGTTGCGGCCGTACATCGCCTGCAGCAGATCCGCCTGCTCCGTCTTGGTCGGCAGCCCCGTCGAGGGGCCGCCGCGCTGGATGTCGATGACCAGCAGCGGCAACTCCATCGACACGGCCAGCCCGATGGTCTCCGACTTCAGCGCCACCCCCGGCCCCGACGTCGTGGTCACCGCCAGCGAACCCCCGAACGCCGCACCCAGCGCCGCCCCGATGCCCGCGATCTCGTCCTCCGCCTGGAAGGTGCGCACCCCGAAGTTCTTGTGCCTGCTCAGCTCGTGCAGGATGTCGGACGCCGGAGTGATGGGGTAGGAGCCCAGATACAGCGGCAGATCCGCCTGCCGGGACGCGGCGATCAGCCCGTACGCCAGAGCCAGGTTCCCGGAGATGTTGCGGTAGGTGCCCGCCGGGAACGCCGTGGCGGCCGGCGCGACTTCATAGGAGACCGCGAAGTCCTCCGTCGTCTCCCCGAAGTTCCAGCCCGCCCGAAACGCCGCAATGTTGGCGGCCGCGATCTGCGGCTTCTTCGCGAACTTC